>QMME01000057.1 GCA_003647095.1 Deltaproteobacteria bacterium | reverse complement strand
GGGCGGCATCGGCAACGGCCTGGGGGCCGGTCTCAGCCTGGGAATGACCACTTTCTGCAGCATCTACTACCTGGTGGCCGGAGTCCTGGTGGCGGGCCTGGCCGCCGTCTACCTGGCCGTGCGCCGGCCGCGGCGCCTGGTCGACAGGCGCCTGTGGTGGTCGCTGGCGGCGGCCGGGGCCAGTTTCCTTCTCAGCGGCGGAGTGCTGGTGGTGGCCATGCTGCTGAGCTATCGCCAGGCCGGCTTGGCCCCCGCTCACCAGTCCAGCTACTGGTCGGCCGACCTGCAGGCCTTCCTGGTACCCTCCTGGATCCTGGCCTACGGCGACTGGTTCGCCGGCATCTCTTCCCGCTGGACGGGCAACTCCGCCGAGTGCAGCCAGTACCTGGGCCTGCTGCCGTTGGGCCTGGGCGTGGTCGCCCTGTGGCCGGGTTCCCGGCGGCCGCGCCCCTGGGGCTGGCTGGCGTTGTTGCTGCTGGGAGTGGTGCTCAGCCTGGGGCCCCACCTGCACTGGGGCGGCCGTATCCATCACCAGTTGCTGCTGCCTTTCGGGTGGCTGGAACGCCTGCTGCCCTGGCTCGGCCTCAGTGGCGCCCCGGTTCGCTGGCACATCGTCACCCTAGTGGCCCTGGCAGTGCTGGCCGGCCTGGGGCTGGGACGCATTCACCACCGGCTGCTGCAGGCTGGAAGCAGGCGGCGAATGCTGCTGCTGGCCGCCATCATCGCCGCCTGCCTGGCCGAGTACTGGCCCCGCTGGGTCGAGACCCGGCCGCTTCCCCGGTTGGAATTCTGCCGGCAGATCGCCCGGGCGCCCGCCGGCGAAGCGGTCTACGATCTCGGCGACGGCAACGAGGCCCTGCTGCGCCAGACGCTGCACCACCATCCACTGGTGGGCGGATACATCGCCCGTACCAGCCGCCGGGCGCTCGACTTCCTGCGCAGCCAGCCGCTGTTGCGCATCCTGCGCGGCGAGTCCAGCGCCCCGGCCAGCCGGGTGCTGGCCCTGGCGGCCGGCCTGCGCCTGCGCCACCTGATCGTACCTGCCGGGCGCCAGCGCCCGGAGCGATTACGCCGGCTGGGGCTGGTGCTGCTGGCGCAGGAAGCCGGCCTTCAATGGTGGGCCATTCCATGGTAAGGACGACGGCATGAAGCCTTCGCCCGGCGACCGCAGGTTGCGACTGACGGCGCTGGCGGCGGTGCTGGCGCTGGCCGGCCTGTGCCTGGCCCTGCTGCGCCCCCCCCGGGCCCCCGGGCACGGTCTGCAAGCCAGCTTCTGGGACAACAGCAGCTGCAGCGGCCAGCCACGCCTGCGCCGGACGGTGCGCAGCCTGTTTCTCTCGGCCGACGGCAACCTGGGCTCCAGCCGGCAGGTGGACTACTGCATCCGCTACCAGGGACGGTTGGTGGTCGAGCGGGAGGGCAGCTACCAGTTCCAGCTCGATTCCGACGACGGCTCGCGCCTGTTCATCGACGGGCGGTTGGTGGTGAACAACGGCGGCATTCACGTGCGCCGGCAACGGCAGGGCAGCGCCGACCTGGCGGCCGGTTCCCATGCCGTGCGCCTGGAGTACTTTCAGACGGTGGGTGACAGCTTCCTGCGGGTACGCTGGCGTCCTCCCGGCCAGGACGGCTGGGAGGAGATCCCGCTGGAGTTGCTCTGCCCGGATGACGACGGCAGCTGCCGGCCGCAACCGGCACCGGCCGGCCGGCGCTGGCTGGGCATCCTGGCCGTGCTCTGCCTGGTGCTGGCGGCACTGTCGCTGCTGTTGGCCTGGCGCCGCTGGCTGGCAGGAAAGCTGGGGCGGGAGACGTGGCGGCGCGGCTGGATCGTCGACATGGCGTGCCTGGCCGTGGTCCTGCCCTTCTACCTGCAGACCATCGGAGTTCGTTACCAGCACGAACCCTTCCTCGTGGGCGACTCGCCCTACTACGCCAACGTCGTCATCTCCCTGCTCGGCGACGGCGACCTTGACCAGCACAACCAGACCGACCGCGACATCTTCGAGCGTCCCAGCCCGGCCAGCCGCATCGACATGTATCGCAGCAACATCGCCCTGGGGACCCGGGGAGAATGGTATCCCAAGCACTCCATCGTCCTGCCCCTGCTGTCTGCGCCCTGCTATGCCGCCTGGGGAGGACGCGGCCTGCTGGTATTCAACCTGCTGGTGCTGTTGCTGCTGGTAGTGGCCATGCGCCGGCTGGCGACCCTGGCCGCCGGGCCCGGAGCCGCGGCCGCGGCCGCGGTTCTGCTGGGGCTGACGCCGCTGTTTCGCCACTTCGCCTATTCCTACTCGGCCGACATCCTGGGGGCCCTGCTGGTTGTCGCCGGCTTCTGGGCGGCCGGCCGCCGGCGCCTGCTGGCTGCCGGGCTGCTGCTGGGCCTGGCCACCTGGACCAAGCTGCCCAACCTGCTGGCCCTGGCCGCGGTGCTGCCGCTGCTGGGCGGCGAGCCAGGCTGGCGGCGGCGCCTGCTGCAGTTGGGCAGCGGCGCGTCCCTGGTACTGGGAGTGTTCGCCGCGCTCAACTGGTACCGCTTCGGCGCTCCCTGGATCACCTCCTACTCGCGGGTGCTGGTGGTCAACGGCGGTCAGCTGGCCCTGGCCGACCACCTGGCCGCCTTCAACCGGCCCTTCTGGGAAGGACTGTGGTTGCAGTTGTTCGACTCCGGGCACGGATTGCTTGCCACGACACCGGCAGCGGTGCTGGCGCTGGGGGGATTTTTCCTGCTGCCACGTCGTGCCCGGCGTCCGGGGCTGGGCGCCGGCCTGTTTTTCCTGGCCACCTTCCTGTTCTACTGCAAGTACGACTTCCTCACCGGTTCCAGCTTCTCGAACCGGTTTCTCATGCCCGCGCTGGCATCCTGCGCCCTGCCCCTGGGCGCGCTGCTGCAACGGCTGGTGGGCCACGGTAAGAGAAGAAACGATTCCGGGTCGGGACAGCGAACGTAGAGGTTACTTCTTCTTCAGCCTGGCGAAGAAGGTCAGATCGACGCCGGGCAGCGGCCTGACCTGGGCTCGCCAGGGCCGGTAGCCTTCCTTCTCCAGGTAGAGTTCAGAGGCTCCGCCGGCCAGCAGCTTTACCGCCACCGGGGTGGTTTTCTTGAGCGGGAAGCCGTTGACGATGACCTTGGCTCCTTCCGGCTCGCTCTCCACGTGCACCAGCAGGCGCCCGGGCAGCTCGGCGCTGCCTTTCTCCAGCGGCAGGTTCACCTGCTGCTGGCCACCGGTGGCAAGCTGGAACCTGGACAGGGCCGGCTGGTAGCCGTCCTTCACCACCATGACGACGTGATCGCACCCGGCCGGCACCCGGCGCAGGGTGGTGGGAGTCCGGCGCCCGCTGTCCACCCCGTCCAGGTACACCCGGGCCCCGGCGGGCTGGGAGCCGACCTTGACGGTGCCCAGTCCCTGCCCCGGCATGCCGGCAATGATGGGCTTACCGGACAACCGGGCACGCCGGGCGGCTTCCTTGCTCAGTACCGCCTCCACCACCAGCGGCTTGGTGGTGTCGGTCAGGGTGATTTTCTTCTGCCAGGGAGGCAAGCCGGGCAGCTTCACCTCCAGGGTATGTTCCACACCTGGCTGGACCCGGCCCACCTCGGTGGGTGTCAGGTCCGGCAGGCGGCTGCCGTCGAAGATCACATCCGCCCCGCCGGGTATGGACTTGACGATAACCCGTCCGGTGGCCGGAGCAGCGGGACCACTTCCCCGGCCGTGGAAAAGCCATGCCAGGCCCCCGGCCAGCAGGAGCACCACCAGGAACACCAGCCAGCCGAAGCCGCGACCCTTCTGCTTGGAGCCCAGCATTAGTTCTTCCTGCAACTCCGGGCTGGGCTCGGCCTCCTGCTGCAGTTGCTCGGCAACCACCTCCTGGGCCGGCGCAGTCTCCGGGGCCGGTGCGGCCGCGCCCGGTTGCTTGAAAAGCGACGATATCGAGGCGCTGCGCTGGGGTGGTGAGGCTGCCTCCGGCCTGGCCGGCGGCGGGGGCGCCGCGGGTGCTGCCGAGGCCGGAGCCGGGGCTGGCTTTCGCGGCGCCGTCACTTCCACCGGCGGCCGCGGCGGTGGTGCCGGGGCCGGGGTGCTGGCCCGGGCCTGGAGGCGGGCGGCCGGTTCCCGGTGAGGCGGAGCTGCCACCTTGGCCGCCGGGGTGTAGTCTCCCGAGGGGGTGAACTCCGGTCCCGTGGTGGTCTGGCGCTTGCTCTCGGGCGAGGAACCGCTGCCCGGCTCGAAGAACATGTCCAGGAAGGCAACCAGGTCGGGGCCCTGCTGCTGTTGCTGCTGCAGCACCGCTCCTTCCAGGCTCTTGGCCTTGACCTGCTGCAGGGCCTTGTTACGGGCCTCGAGCTTATCGGCAAACAGGTCGCTCAGGTACTGCGACAGCAGCGCCGAGTTGGACTTCAATCCCTTGGCCAGAAGGAAATCTTCCAGGGCCAGTTGCATCTCCCGCGCCGTCTGGTAGCGCTCGCCGGCCTTGCGGGCCAGCGCCTTCATGACGATGGCCTCCAGTTCCGGATCGATCTCGGGCCGCACCTGCCGCGGCGGGCGAACCTCGCAGGCCATGACCGCGCGCAGGGTGTCGAGATCGTTGGGGCGCTTGAACAACCGGGTCCAGGTGAGCAGCTCGTAGAGGACGATTCCGGCCGAGAAGATGTCGGAGCGACCGTCGATTTCCTGCCCCTGGCACTGTTCCGGGGACATGTAGGCATGCTTGCCCTTGACCCGCCCGGGCAGAGTGGTGGTGATCTCGCTGCGGGCCTTGGCAATGCCGAAATCCACCAGCTTCACCCCGCCCTCGAAGGAGACGATGATGTTGTGGGGACTGACATCACGGTGCACGATGGTGCGGGGACGACCCTCCAGGTCGGTCTGGTTGTGAGCGTAGTGCAGGCCGTCGAGAATGCCGCTGATGATCTTGACCACGTGCTCGATGGGAATGCGCTGGTGTTCACGGGCGCAGCGCTTGACCACCGAGCGGATGTCCTCGCCGTGGATGTACTCCATGGCGATGAAATAGGCATCGGCGTCCTGCCCCAGGTCGTAGATCTGCACGATGTTGGGATGGTTGAAGCGGGCCGCCAGGCGGGCTTCGTCGAGAAACATCTGCACGAAGCGTGCCTGGTTGGCCAGGTGGGGCAGGATGCGCTTGATCACCACAACCTTTTCGAATCCCTGCATGCCGGTCTGGCGGGCCAGGAACACCTCGGCCATGCCACCCACCGCCAAGCTGTGCAGGAGTTCGTACTTGCCGATCTGACCTAGGGCTGGCACCTCGTTCCCACCCTCTTTTCCAGGACCACCCCGCCGGCCCGGGTGCCAGGGGGACGGTCCTTTTCAGCACGCATGATAGCCACCCGTTGACCCGCTTGTCAAAATCACTGGCGCATGCGCTCGGCTGCTCGAACACCCTTGATCTTCTCGATCTTGCGCAGCACCGACTTGAGTTCGTCGAGGTTGTGCACCAGCAGCTTCAGCTGGCAGGTTGCCAGTCCCCCGGCCTCGGCCTTGGCATTGACCTGGCTGATATTGATACCCACCTCGGACAACACGGCGGTGACGTTGGCCAGCAGGCCGGGCCGGTCCTCGCAACGCAGCCTGATGGTAACCGCGTGCATGGCCTCCTTTTCCAGGGAGCTGTCCCAGCGCACCTGGATACGCCGTGCCGGGTCGATGCCGGCCAGGCGCCGACAATCGACCGAGTGCACCGTCACCCCTCGACCCCGGGTAACCACTCCCACCAGCCGGTCACCGGGAATGGGATTGCAACAGCGGGCCATGCGCACCATGACGTCGTTGAGCCCGTCGACCAGGATTCCCGAGCGGGAGCGCCGCAGGGGCTTCTTCAGGGCCTCGACGATACGCGAGGGCCGGGTCTGTTCGAGCGCCTCCCGGGCTTCCTGGCGTTTTTCCTCCGGCAACAGCAGCTCCACCACCTTGTTGGCGCTGAGCTTGCCGTAACCCAGTGCCGCCAGCAGTTCGTCGGTATTGCGCAAGCCCAGTTCCTCGGCCACGCGTCCGATCTCGCCGCTGCGCCATTTGCGATTGAGGTTGACCCGTCGCCGCTTGGCTTCCTTCTCCAGCAGTTCACGGCCTATTTCCTTGGAGCGGCGCCGTTGCTCGGCACGCACCACCGCGCGGATCTTGGTGCGAGCCCGCGAGGTCTTGACGAATGACAGCCAGTCCTTGCTGGGACGCTGCTTGGGGTGGGTGAGAATTTCCACCGTGTCGCCGTTGCGCAGCTTCTGGCGCAGCGGGGCAATCTTGTTGTTGATGCGCGCGCCCACGCAGTGGTGCCCGACCTCGCTGTGCACCGCGTAGGCGAAGTCCAGGGCGGTGGCACCGGCCGGCAGGGCGATCACGTCGCCGCGGGGAGTGAAGGTGAACACCTCGTCGGCAAAGAGATTGACCTTGACCGTCTCCAGGATCTCGTCGGGATCGCGCAGGTCCTGCTGCTGGCTGAGCAACTCGCGCAACCAGCTGAACTGGGAGAAATCACCGTTCTTGCCGCTGCCGTGCCAGCCTTCCTTGTAGGCCCAGTGGGCGGCGATACCGAACTCGGCTACCCGGTGCATCTCGTGGGTACGGATCTGGATCTCCACCCGCTCGCCTTCCGGCCCCACCACGGTGGTATGTAAAGACTGGTAGCGGTTGATCTTGGGCATGGCGATGTAATCTTTGAAGCGCCCCACCACCGGCTTCCACAGGGCATGGATGATGCCCAGCACCCGGTAGCAGTTCTCCACGTTGTCGACGATGATACGAAAGGCGATGATGTCCTGTACCTCGTCGAATTCCAAACCCTTGGACTGCATCTTGCGGAAGATGCTGTAGGGATGCTTGATCCGCCCCGACACCTGGGCCTCGATGCCGTTCTTCTCGATAATGGTCTTTTCCAGGAAATCCACTACCCCGTCGATGTACTGCTTGCGGTGATCGGCCAGGTGGGCCACGTGCTGCTGGATCTGTTCCCACTGGGCGGGGTGCAGCCAGCGGAAGGAAAGATCCTCGAGTTCGCGGCGGATCCAGTAGATACCCAGCCGGTTGGCCAGGGGCGCGTAGATCTCCAGGGTCTCGGCGGCGATGGCGTCCCGCCGGTCTGGTTCCAGGTACTCCAGGGTACGCATGTTGTCCAACCGGTCGGCCAGTTTCACCAGCACCACGCGAATATCCTCGGACATGGCCACCAGCATCTTGCGTACGCTCTCGGCCTGGCGTTGCTCACCCGAATGGAAGGTCACCTTGGCCAGCTTGGTCACGCCTTCCACCAGGAACAGTACCGTCTTGCCGAACAGGCTCTCGATATCCTCGGCGGTCGCCAGGGTATCTTCCAGGGTATCATGCAGCAGGGCCGCCACCACGCTCTGCTCGTCCAGGTTGAGTTGGGCAATGATGAAGGCCACCCCCAGCGGGTGTACCAGGTAAGGCTCCCCCGATCGCCGCAACTGGCCCTTGTGAACCTGGGCGGAGTAGACGTAGGCCTTCTTGATCAGATCGACATCGGCGTCCTGCCTGCTGGCGCGCACTCGATCAATTATGTCCTGCAGCCTGATCATGGTAAAAATCCATCTCGATCGCGCACTCGGCTGTTCACGGGGCGCCCAGCATAGACCAGTGGCGGGTTCCAGTCCAGACGCATTTTAACCATTATTTTCAACATACTGGAGGGCAGACGAGAAGGGGCCGGTTGTAGAATTTGCTTGATCGCAGGCAGTCGCTGACATATTCAGCAACTCAGGTCGGGTCTTCCCAGGAGGGATCTGCAGATATGGCAATAGTTCCGCGGCGAATCTTTCTGACCAAGGGAGTGGGTCGTCACAAGGAAAAGCTGGCCTCCTTCGAGTTGGCTTTGCGCATGGCCAAGATCGAGCGCTACAACATCGTCAACGTCTCCAGCATCCTGCCGCCGCGGGCCAAGATCGTGGCCCGGGCCCGGGCCACGAAAGACCTCCTGCCCGGCCAGATACTCCACTGCGTGGTGGCCCGGGCGCAGACCAACGAACCCAATCGCCTGATGTGCGCTTCCATCGGTATCGCCATTCCCGCCGACCGCGACATGTACGGCTACATCAGCGAGCACCATGCCTTCGGGCAGACCGAGCGGGTATCCGGGGAATACGCCGAGGACCTGGCCGCCTCCATGCTGGCCTCCACCCTGGGCATTCCCTTCGATCCCGACCAGGCCTACGACGAACGCCGTGACATCTTCCGCATGAGCCAGAAGATCGTCCGTACCCGCTCCATCTCCCAATCGGCCCGGGCCGACAAGCGTGGCATCTGGACCACGGTACTGGCGGCCGCGGTCCTGCTGGACTGACATGAGCAACGCCGGCAACCATCTGCCGCCCTTCGGGGGCCGGGAAGCCCGGAGCAGCGCAGACGGTGAGCCGGCGGTGGCCGTGCTGCCGGTTCCCTACGATGCCACCGCCTGCTACCGCACCGGCAGCCGCCTGGCACCGGCCGCCATCCTGGAGGCCTCGACTCAAGTGGAGTTGTTCGACGAAGAACTCGCCGTCGAACCTCACCTGGCCGGTATCGAGACACTGCCGGCGGTGGAGCCGGACGCACGGGGACCGGAGTATCTGGTAGCCGCCGTGAAACGGATCGCGGCGGAACAGCTTGACCGCGGGCGCTTCCTGCTGGCCCTGGGAGGAGAACACACCATCAGCCTGGGCTGCCTGCAGGCCCAGATCGAGCGACAGCCCGACTTCGACGTGCTGCATCTCGATGCCCACGCCGATCTGCGTGACACTTACCAGAACAGCCCCTTTTCCCATGCTTGCGTGATGCGCCGGGTGGCCGATCACTGCCGGGTGGTGAACGTGGGCCTGCGTTCGTTGAGTCGCCCGGAGCACGAGTTCATCAAGGCCCGTGGGCTGCAGCCGTTTTCCATGCAGGTCATCCGCCGTCAGGGCGACTGGCTCGAGCAACTCCTGGGGCGATTGCGGCCACGGGTCTACGTCACCATCGACCTGGACGTGTTCGATCCGGCCGTGTGCCCGGGGGTAGGCACCCCGGAACCGGGCGGGCTGGACTGGTACCAGGTAACCGGGTTGCTGCGGGCGGTTGCCGAAAACAGCCAGATCATCGGCGCCGATATCGTCGAGTGCATACCCCAGTTCAATCCGCCCCAGAGCGAGTTCCTGGCAGCCCGGCTGGCCGTCAAGCTCATCGCCTATCGTTTTCATGGCTTGCCGGCCCCGGAACCAGGCGGCAAACGGGAGGAATCATGAAGCCATTTGGACCAGGCGCAAGAAGGCTCGCCCGCCGTTGGCCGGTACTGCTGCTGCTCCTGCTGCTGGGCACCGGGCAACCGGCCCTTGCCCAGGGGCCCCAGGGCAAGCCCTTCGGACTGGGACTGACCCTGGGCGAACCGGCCGGGCTTTCCGCCAAGTTGTGGTTCGATTCCAAGAGCGCCCTGGACATGGCCTTCGGCTACGGCTTCTTTCCCCACTCCGGGCCGGCCTTCTTCGTGGATTACGTCTTCCACGTGTTCACCCTGGTGCGCCCGCGCCGGGTACCGTTCTACCTGAAGCTGTACATGGGTGCCGGGGCCAAGGCCGGCGTCTGGTACTACCGGCGCAACGACGCCGATCGTCACGGTTTCGGCATAGGGATACGCTTTCCCATCGGTCTGACCATGGTATTCACCTCGGCCCCCTTCGACGTGTTCCTGGAGATCGTACCTTCCATGGCCTTCGTGAACCCCGACCCGGTCTACTTCGACTTCGACGCCGCCCTGGGAGGGCGCTTCTATTTCTGAGCCGCTGGCTGGACCGGGGGCAGCTTCCAGGTGCCGTCGTCTCCACCGCAGGCGCGGCGGGCCAGCTCGACCAGTTGCCGGTAGTCCATGTCGTGCAACGGCGAGGCCAGGTGTTCGACCCGGGAGATCAACTCCATGCCGTCGAGGATGTCATCGACGTAATTGCGGGTCTCGTCCAGTTCCAGGGGGAAGCTGAGTGGTCCCAGCGGTCCCCGGCGCCGGGAAGCGCGAATCAGGTTCTGCATGCCGGCATTGTAGGCCGCCAGACCCAGCGCCTGGTGCAAGCGGGCCAGGCGTCCCTGGAACACGGCCTGGCTGACCTTGCGCTCTACCAGGCGCCTGACCAGGCCTTCCATCCATCCCGCCAGCAAGGTGGCGGGATCGGGCAGCATGCCCCCGGCGGCCGGTACCAGCGGCAGCACCAACCGCTCCTGGGGCCAGGAGAGGCGACTCTCCACCAGGGAATCGAAGGTGGCCATCTGCCCCATGCCGTTGCGCAGCAAGTACAACTCCAGCGACAGCAGCGTGAGCATTTCCGAACTCATGCGCCGGCCCTTGTCACCCAGGCGCAGGGCCACCTCGTCGCGCAGGCGCCGGAAGTAGATACAGGCGGCACGAATGGCCATGCGCGGGTCGGCGATTACCTGCTGCCGCAACTGTTGGTAACTGGACACTCCTGCCAGCAGGCGATTGGCGCCGGGAATCCGGTGGCGGAATTGCCAGATATCTTTCAGGGCGATGTTGAGAAACTGCGCCAGTGAAAAGGCGCCGGCCCAGGATACCCGCTGGTGAATGAAAGCGCTTTCCTGGATGAGCAACCGGGTGACCAGGCGGTGATCCAGGCCGGTAACCTGGCTGGCCTGGCGGATGGTGTCCATGTAGCGCAGCCCCCGCAACAGGCCGCGCAAGGTACGTCCCTGGCCCGGCGCCTGTTTCTCCGCTGCCCGCAGACGCAAGTTGGCAAGCATGTCCAGGTAGCGTTGCAGCAGTTGCCGCAGCGTCGGAGGACAGTCGGACAGGCTCACGGGGGTTATCTCGGCCACCCGTTCATCCCGGCGGGCCGACAGCCTGAGCACCTGGCGATCGCGCAGCAGCCACACCAGCACCCGTAATCGCCAGGATTCCATGAGCCGCGGCAGGCTGGCCGTGCGCAGCTTCTGGCACAACCGGGAGCGTTCGTCCGCAGTCAACCGGGCCACGTCCCGCGGAAACAACACTCCGGCCCTCCAGAAGATGGCACGCAGCCAGCGACCCACCACCGGGATCCGCTGCTCCAGGGGGCTGTGCTTGACCACCCGGCGCAGCTCGGCCGTGGGACGACGGGGGTCTCTCAGCATGCTGGCGAACAGGGAGTCGATCTGGCCCTGCAACTGCTTGAGCTGCTGGTCGCTGGCCAGGCGCTCCCGGTAGAACTCACGCCAGCGCGCCACCAGGCCATGCAAGGAGCGCGCGGCCTCGTCGTCGCCTGTCAACAGTGCCAGACCCCGGGCATCTATGAGCTGTTGCAGATCCAGCTCTACTGCCGGTTCCTGCCGGTTGGAGACGCCGGAGGTCCGGGGACCGGAGAGCTTGAAGCCACCGTCGCCGTCCTGCCCCCGAACCGGGCTCGACGGCAACAGCAGCAACAGTCCCAGTCCCCAAAACACCGCGCCGCTGCGTCCGGGCGACACACGCGATCTGTTGGCCGATCTCGTTGACTCCATGGCCCCGCAAGGATAGCATAATTCGCGCTGTGATCCAGCAGTCAGCGGGAGGTGTCCATGAGAGGCTGGTGGCGCTATTTTCTGCTGGGGTCGTTGCTGCTGACTCCGGCCTGTGCTCACGTCGAGCACAAGGACCAGGTCCAGGAACCAGGCGACAAGTTCTACAAGAGTCCCTACGTGCGCCGTTGCCTGCAGTACGAAAAGGAGAAGCTGGTCAACGAGGCCCAGTCCTGCTGGAGCAGGTTGCTCGGGCGCATCGAGGGCGAGCCCGGTTTCCTCGCCAAGTCCGAGCTGAGCGCCGCCGACGTCTCCCGCGTCCGTCACCAGCTGCGCGCCTCCAGCCAACGCAGCGCCGACCTGAAAAGCAAGCTGCGAGGCTGTATCGAGATTGCCAACCGCACGCGCCCGGAGCGCATCCGTTGTTTCCAGGACTACCTGTCCCGCCACGGCAACCAGTTGACCCGCTCGGAACGGTTCGAGATCGAAAGCGCCATCGCCACCTTGCAGCGGGCGCAGCTGCGGGCCGAGGGCAAGATCGAAAACACCCTGGAACACGCCGGCAAGTTGCTGGGCCTGGAACTATCCAGCGAGAAGGAAGGGTTGCGCATCGACACCGTGTCCGGGGTGCCGGCCAGCAATACCGGCCTGCGCGAACAGGGCCTGATCGTGGCCATGGACGACACCCTGGTGGCCGAGCTGGAAGAGGCCGAACGAGTAAGCCGGCTGGAGTCGTGTTCCGACGATCCTCTGCAGCTGCTGGTGCGCTACGGCGGCATGGAGCACATCGGTTTCATGCGCGTGCAGCTGGCCTGCACCCCCGGGCAGCCGAGCAGGAAGCTCTGGGAAGTCAGCCTGCCGGAGGAGTCCTGCAGCGAAAAAGACGATGCCGAGCTGGCCCTGGGGCTGAGTTGGTGCTACCTGGCTCGCGACGGCATCCTGGAAGTGGAAGAAGTCTGCGCCCACTCCCCTGCCGCCCGCGCCGGCATCCGCCCGGGCCAGCGCTACCGTGCCGTCAATGGTACCCGCTTGCTGGGATTGACCCGCCTGCAAATAGCCGAACTGCTGAAGACCTTCCCGGCCCAACCCTTGCGGCTGCAGGCCGTTGAGGGAGTGCTGCAATCGCCGCAACCGGTCAGCGGTCCAGCGCTGGAGGGCTCCGCCCGGGCGGCCTGCTGGCAGGCCATCTCGGCAACACTGGAACGGGGGCGGCGGTAATGACACGATGATTCGCTTCACCAGTACCCTGTACCGGGAAGCCTTCGGCCAACTGGTCGAGAGATGGATGTACAACCGCCCCGAGGACGGTGATGCCGAGTTGCTCTCCCGGCTGGTTCATTTCAACAACGTGTTCATGGCCCGCTACCTGCAAGCCTTCAGCATTCGCCTGCTGTCGGCGTGGCACGGCCGGCGCCCCGGTACGCGTCCCTCGGAGACCAAGGGAGAGCTCAAGGACTTCATCGTCCGGCATCCCCCCCTGGACAGTTCCCGGGTGCGGCAGCTGATCGCCGCCTACCAGGGCCAGCCGGGGCGCTACTACCGGCAGACTCCCTTCCACGGCACCATCTACTACCTGCCTCCCCTGGAACAGGCCCACTACCTGGGATCGAGTCGTATCAAGCGAGTGCGCCGCCTGGCGGAAAAAAGCGCCCGGCGTATAACCGACCGGGTCTTCGAGGTCATCTGTCAGCACGCCGACGCCCTGGCCGAGGAACGGGCCAGGCAGCTGGGCATCGAACGCCGGCAACTGCAATCCACTCCCGAACAGATGCTCAAGGAGTTTCACCGCGCCGAGGAACGCATCATGGAATTGTTCAGGCGGGGGCACCCCTTTTCACTGGGCGAGCACATCGAGATAAACGACGTGGCGGGAATCAAGATCATCCTGCCCGACGAGCGCCGGCAGGAACTGGTCGACTGGCTGCAGGACCAGGCCGACTGTCGCATCATCGAGCAGGAAGAACATCGCGGCGATTACAACGCCACCAACCTGATCGTGGCCCACCGTCCCGACAAGGCCACCCTCCTGGACCGCCCCCTGGAGGAAACCACCACGCGCCTGCTGGCCGCCCGGGGAATAGACGACGGCAGTGCCAACAAGGCCTTCAAGCGCTTCGTCAACGAGGGCGAAGATGAAGTCTACGTGGAGATCATCGTCAGCAACTACCAGGAAATGCTGGAGAGCGAGATCGGCCGCTGTATACACGAAGATCGCATCCTCGAACAGCGCCGCCAGCAACGTTACCGCGGTCCCCTGGCCAAGAACATCGAGTACCTGATGGTATACATGTTCAACTTCGCCGTCTCTCCCCGGCAACGGCTGGACGACCTGCCCATCAAGCTGTGGAATCGCTACCTGCCCGACACCATCGACGAACTCATCCGCGCCCTGTTCGACCTGCCCCCGCTATCGCTGCCGTGACGGCTCCCCGGCCAAGCGTTCCGGCCGGCCGTGCAACTTCTCGCGGCAGGCGGCGATCTCCGCCTGGCGACGCCGGGCATCCCAACCCAGGCGCGCACCCATGACCTGTGCCACTCGTTCCAGGGCGGCGTCCCCCGGATCACCCAGGGTGGCCAGCCCGGTGCGCCGGAAGACGACATCGGCCAGGGTCACCGCCCACTCGCTCTCCACCGCGAAGGTCACCTGGGCCAGGCACTCGGGCCGGCCGGGAACGATGGGTTCGGCCAGGGAGTCGTCGGCCCGGATCAACTCCAGCACTTCCTCGTGACGCGCCCCGTAGCTTTCCACCAGGTACCGCAGCTGCGACCTGTCCATGACACCGCGGTTCTCTTCCAGGCAACCGGCCACGTAATCGGAAAAGGACCCGCTGACAGTTCCGGGCAGGCGGGTGCCGTCGGTGCGACAGGGGACCTTTGGTTCACCCAGGCGGGCCAGCACCATGTTGGTCAACTTGCGGGCCAGGCTACGGCTGGTGGTGTACTTGCCGCCGGTGGCGGTGATCAGCCCCTTGGTGCCGCGGCTGTGGTGATCGATTATCTCGTAGCGTCGCGAGGCGTCGTATACCTGGCTGTCGGCATCCACCAGCGGTCGCACCCCGGCGTAGCGGTACTTGACCGCCGCGGGATTCAGCTTGGCGGCCGGGAAAGCGGCGTTGACCACCTCCACGAAGGCGGCCACCTCTTCGTCGTCTACCCCCAGGTGCCCGGGTTCGCCGCGATACTCGGTGTCGGTGGTGCCGATGAGGCTGTGTCCCCGCCAGGGAATGATGAACAGGTGCCGCCCTTCCGGGCCCGGCAACACCACGGCGTGCTTGCGGGTGAGCGGACGGGTGACGATGTGGATACCCTTGGAACGCTTGAGCACGGTATCCTGGGTGGCCCCGCAGAGATGGTCCAGCTTGTCCGCCCAGGGACCACCGGCATTTACCACCATGCGGGCCCGCACCTCGTAGTGCCGGCCGCTCAGGCGATCTTCCACGTCCACGGCATCCAGGCGGCCCACCCGGCAGATGAGATCGGTGACGCGGGCGTAGTTGCTCACCTGGGCGCCGTGCCAGGTGGCGCCCAGGATGAATTCCAGGGTCAGGCGTTCCGGCTCGCAGCGACAGTCGTGGTAGAGCGCCGCCCCGGTCATCTCCCGGGTGGGCAACTCCGGCTCCAGCCCGGTGGCCTCCTCCAGCGTGAGCATCTCGTGTCGCGGCAGGCGTTGCTCTGGGTCCTCCAGGCGAGCACGGTCGTAGCCAAGAAGGTCGTACAGGAACAGGCCGGCACGAATTTGCCAGC
>QMME01000056.1 GCA_003647095.1 Deltaproteobacteria bacterium | reverse complement strand
CTTCTCGGAAAGGCCGCCGTCCTCGAAGGGCGGTACGCCCAGTCGATTCCCACCTTCGGGCCGGAGCGGCGGGGGGCGCCGGTCATCGCCTTCGCCCGCGTCTCGCCGCGTCCCATCCGCCTGCGCACGGCCATTCGCCAGCCCTCGCTGGTGATCGTGCTCGATCCCTCGCTGCTGAACCTGGTCAAGGTCGATGAAGGGCTGGCCGCGGACGGCACCGTGGTGCTGAACACCTCTCGCCCGCCGGCGCAGATACGCCGCCAGTTCGGACTGCGCCAGCGCCTGGCCGTGGTCGACGCCAACCATATCGCCCGCGAGGAGATCGGCCGGGTGATCACCAACACCACCATGCTGGGGGCCGCCCTGGCGGCGGTGGAGATGGTGCCGGCGGCCCGGCTGGAAAAGGCCATCCAGGACCGTTTCGGGCGCATCGCCGAACGCAACATCAATGCCTTTCACCGGGCCATCAAGGAATGCCGGATAGTAGCACCGGCCCGCTGAGGAGGTGTCACGTGGCTCAGTCTGCCAAACCCAAGTGGACGGAACTGGCCCCGGGTGCGGCCATTGTGGAGCCGGCCTCGGCCCGGCAGAATCGCACCGGGGACTGGCGTTCCCAGCGGCCCGTCTGGGAACACGAGAAATGCATCCGCTGTGGAGTGTGCGTGGCCTTCTGCCCGGAGGGCTGCGTGCACTTCGGCCAGCAGCAGGAGGGCCTGCCCTCGGCCGACCTGGAATACTGCAAGGGCTGCGGCATCTGCGCCCACGAGTGTCCCACCGCCTGCATTTCCATGGTCGAGGAGGAAGAGTGATGGAAAAGAGAATCGGCCTGGAGACTTCCATCGCCGTGGCCGAGGCGGTGGGGTTGTGCGACGCCGACGTGGTGGCGGCTTACCCCATCACCCCCCAGACCCACATCGTCGAGCACCTGAGCGAGCTGGTGGCCGACGGGAAGCTGGAAGCGGCCTTCGTGCCGGTGGAGAGCGAACACTCGGCCATGTCGGTCTGTTGCGGTACCGCGGCCACCGGGGCGCGCACCTTCACCGCCACCTCCTCGCAGGGGCTGGCGCTCATGCACGAGATCGTCTTCATCGCCTCGGCCATGCGCCTGCCCATCGTCATGACCGTGGCCAACCGGGCGCTCAGCGCTCCCATCAGCATCTGGAACGATCACTCCGACATCATGGCCGAGCGGGACGTGGGCTGGGTGCAGATCTTCGCCGAGAACGCCCAGGAGGCGCTGGATCTCACCATCTGGGCCTTTCGCCTGGCCGAGGACCGGCGGGTGTCGCTGCCGGTGATGGTGAATTTCGACGGTTTCATCCTCACCCACACCATCGAGCCGGTGCTCATGCCCGACCGGGAGATGGTGCAGGCCTTCCTGCCCCCCTTCCAGCCCCTGCAGCGGCTCGATGTCGACAACCCCATCACCATGGGGCCGGTGGGCATTCCCGACATCTATCCCGAGACCCGCTATGCCCACCAGCAGGTGCTGGCCGCCGCCTACGGGCCCATAACCGAGACCCTGGAGGAGTTCGCCCGGCATTTCGGACGCAGCTACTACCCGGTGGAGACCTACCGGGCCGACGATGCCGAGATCCTGCTGGTGACCATGGGCGCCCTGGGGCAGACGGCCATGGAGGTGGTCGACGCCCGGCGCCGGCGCGGCGAGAAGGTGGGCCTGGTGCGACTGCGCCTGTGGCGGCCGTTTCCCTTCGCCGCCCTGGCCCGGGTGCTGGACGGGGCCCGGGTGGTGGGAGTGATCGACCGGGCCGTGTCGGTGGGCGGGCCGGTGGGACCGGTGGCCTCGGAGATCAAGGCGGCCGGCTACGGCGCCAGCCGGCAGCCGCCGATAATGAACTTCATCGTCGGCCTGGGCGGCCGTGACGTGCCCACCGACGACTTCGAGCTGATGTTCGACAGGCTGGGCCAGGTCGCCGCCGGCGGCCGGGTCGGCGAGCCGGTGTTTGTCGGCCTAAGGGAGTGAGGCTCATGGCGGCTAGACTGCAAGAAGGTTCCAACGTTTTCGTGTCCCGGCTGTTGCCGCGCGACAACTGGTTCGTCTCCGGTCACCGCGCCTGCCAGGGTTGCGGCGAGGCCCTGGCGGTGCGCATGATCCACCAGGTGCTGGGGCGCAATACCATGGTGGCCTCGGCCACCGGCTGCATGGAGATCATCTCCTCTTCCTACCCGGACACCGCCTGGTCGATCCCCTGGATCCACGTGGCCTTCGAGAATGCCGCGGCGGTGGCCTCGGGAGTGGAAACGGGGCTGCGCATGCTCATGCAGAAGGGCAAGATTCCCAGCCGCCGGATCACCGTGGTGGGCATGGCCGGCGACGGCGGCACCGCCGACATCGGCCTGCAGGCGTTGAGCGGAGCGCTGGAGCGCGGCCACGACATGATCTACGTCTGCTACGACAACGAGGCCTACATGAACACCGGCATCCAGCGCTCCAGCTCCACCCCTTACGGTGCCAGCACCACCACCTCGCCGGCGGGCCGCCAGAGCATCGGCCAGCAGACCTGGAAGAAGAACCTGCCCATGATCGCCGCCGCCCACGGGGTGCCCTACGTGGCCACCGTAAATCCCAGCTACCCCATGGACCTGGTCCGCAAGGTGGAGCGGGCCAGGAGCATCCGCGGCCCCAAGTACCTGCACGTCTACGCCTGCTGTCCCACGGGCTGGCGCCTGGCCCCGGAACTGGCGGTGGCCATCGGTCGCCTGGCGGTGCAGACCGGGGTGTTTCCCATGTACGAGATCGTCGACGGCGTGCTGCGCATGACCGTGCAGCCGGAAAAGCTGCGCCCCCTCAAGGACTACCTCAAGCCCCAGGGACGCTTCCGCCACCTCGACGACGATACCATCGCCCGCATGGAGCAGCGCCTGCACCAGGAATACCAGAAGCTGCTGCGGCGCGAAGGATTGCAACTGTAGGGAGCGACAATGGAAAGCAAGCGTTTGCAGGAGATCGTCGCGGACCACGGCAAGGACCCCGCCCAGTTGCTGGCCATCCTGCAGGACATCCAGCAGGAGGAGAACTACCTGCCCAAGGAGACCCTCAAGGAACTGGCCCGGGAGCTGGGGGTGCCGCTGGCCCGCATCTATTCCCTGGCCACTTTCTTCTCCTCGTTTTCGCTGGAGCCGCGGGGCAAGCACATCTGCACGGTGTGCCTGGGCACCGCCTGCCACGTGCGCGGGGCTCCGCGGCTGGTGGACCAGGTGGAACGCGATTTCGCCATCAAGGCGGGCGAGACCACCGCCGATCGCCAGCTGACCCTGGAAACGGTCAACTGCGTGGGAGCCTGTGCCCTGGGGCCGCTGGTGATCCTGGACGGCGAGTACCACGGCAACATGAACACCGCCAAGCTGGGCCGGGTTCTCGGCTCCCTGAAGAAGGAATGAGGCCATGGCCAAAGCATTTGCAAACAGTGCCGATCTGAAAGCCTACCGCCAGCAGCTGCTCAAGACCCGCCGCACGGAAACGAAGACCATCTCCATCTGCGCCGGAACCGGCTGCTGCGCCTCGGGTGCCCTGAAGCTGGTGGACGGATTCCACCGGGCGGTGCGGGAGCGGGGCCTGGAGCGGGAAGTGACCGTGCGCCAGACCGGTTGCCACGGCTTCTGCGAGCGGGGACCGCTGGTGGTGTTGCATCCCGAGCTCACCCTCTACCAGCGGGTCAAGGGCGCGGACATCGCCGAGATCATCGAGCGCACCATCCAGGGCGGAGAGGTGGTGGAACGGCTGTTGTACCAGGACGCGGCCGGGCACCGGTTCGTGCGCGAGGACGAACTGCCCTTCTACAAGAACCAGATGCGCCTGATCCTGGCCCAGAACGGTCACATCGATCCCACCAGCATAGACGACTACCTTGCCGTGGGCGGCTACCAGGCCCTGGCCAAGGTTTTGGGCAAGTCGAAGCCCGAGAAGGTGTGCGAGACGATTCGCAAAAGCGGCCTGCGCGGCCGCGGCGGCGGCGGTTTTCCGGCCGGAGTCAAGTGGGAGAGCTGCCGGGCCGCTCCCTGCCCCGATGGGGTGCGCTACATCATCTGCAACGCCGACGAGGGCGATCCCGGCGCCTTCATGGATCGCTCCATCATGGAGGGCAACCCGCACTCGGTCATCGAGGGCATGATCATCGGCGCCTGGGCCATCGGCTTCCCGGGACGGCCCCAGGGCTACGTCTACATCCGCAACGAGTACCCGCTGGCCGTCGAGCGCCTGGGTATCGCCCTGGAACAGGCGCGGCGGCTGGGTCTGCTGGGCAAGAATATCCTGGGCTCGGGGTTGGACTTCGACATCAAGATCAACAAGGGAGGCGGGGCCTTCGTCTGCGGCGAGTCGACGGCCCTGATGGCCTCCATCGAGGGTTTCGTGGGCGAGCCGCGGGCCAAGCACATCCACACCGTGGAGTCGGGGTTGTGGGACAAGCCCACCAACCTCAACAACGTCGAGACCTGGGCCAACGTGCCGCTGATAATCGACAAGGGGGTGAAGTGGTACACCGGCATCGGCACCGGTGACGTCAGCCGGGATCCCTGGGGCGGCTCCAAGGGCACCAAGATCTTCGCCCTGGTGGGCAAGGTGCAGAACACCGGCCTGGTGGAGGTGCCCATGGGTACCTCCCTGCGCCGCATCATCTATGACATCGGCGGCGGCATTCCCGGGGGCAAGAAGTTCAAGGCGGTGCAGACCGGTGGTCCCTCCGGGGGCTGCCTGCCCGCCGACAAGCTCGATCTGCCGGTGGACTTCGACGCCCTCACCGCGGCCGGCTCCATGATGGGCTCGGGGGGCATGATCGTCATGGACGAATCCACCTGCATGGTGGACGTGGCCCGCTACTTCACCCACTTCCTGGCCGACGAGTCCTGCGGCAAGTGCGTCTCCTGCCGGGAGGGATTGCGCCAGCTGGGGCGCATCCTGGATCGCATCTGCGCCGGCGAGGGTCGCCCCGGGGACCTGGAATTGCTGGAGTCGCTGGGACGGACCATCCGCTCGGCCTCGCTGTGTGCCCTGGGACAGACGGCCACCAACCCGCTGGATTCCACCCTGCGTTACTTCCGCGAGGAGTACCGGGAGCACGTCGAGGACAAGAAATGCCGTGCCGGGGTGTGCCGGGCGCTGATCAGCTTCCGCATCCTGGCCGACAAGTGCACCGGTTGCATGATCTGCGCCAAGAAGTGCCCGGAGCAGGCCATCAGCGGAGAGAAGAAAAAACCCCACGTCATCGACCAGAGCAAGTGCATCCGCTGCGGTATCTGCCGCGACGTGTGCAAGTTCGATGCGGTGGTGGTGGAATAACCAAGGAGTGCTGCCGTGACCGAGAGCCAATCCCGGGAAGTGACCTTCAAGGTGGACGGACGCAGCCTGCGCGGGCGGCAGGGCGAGAGCCTGCTCGAGGCGCTCAGGCGCTACGGTTACCAGGTGCCCTCGCTGTGCCACCACGAGGCGGTCAGCCCCTACGGGGCCTGCCGGCTTTGCCTGGTGGAGGTGCAGAAGGGCAAGCGGCGCAAGCTCACCACCTCCTGCAACTACCCGCTCATGGAGGGTATCGAGGTGTTCCTGGACACCGAGCAGGTGGTGAGCAATCGCCGGGTGGTGCTGCAGCTGCTGCTGGCCCAGGCCCCGGCGGCCGAACGGGTACGCCAGCTGGCGGCCGAGTACGGGGTGAACGATACCCCCTTCGAGGTGGAAGACCCGGAAAACAGGTGCATCAACTGTGGGCTCTGTGCCCGGGTGTGCAAGGAGGTGGTGGGGGTGGAGGCCATCGGCTTTTCCGGCCGCGGGGCCGGCAAGCGCATGGTGGCTCCCTACGACGAGACGGCCGAAGACTGCATCGGCTGCGGCGCCTGCGTGTTCGTCTGCCCCACCGATTGCATCGGCATGAGCGAAACCGGCGGCATCCGTACCATCGAACGCTGGCACCGCAAGCTGCCGCTGAAGACCTGTTCGGTTTGCGGCCGCCACTTCGCTCCCACCTTCCAGTTGAACAAGTTCGCCGAGTGGACCGGGCTGCCGCGGGGGCACTTCGACAAGTGTCCCGATTGCCGCTGAGCCGGCGGCCGGCAGGGGCCGCGCCCGCTGGCGGGGAGGGGGACCGGCAGCGGGGTGTTTTTTACGCACTGCGAAACGACCTTCCCGGTACCGCTGCCCGGACTGCGCTGCAGAATCTTTTTGTATCAACAGGTTAGTGATTACGGCGAGGCAATTTGCCTTTGGCCCGGATCTTGCTGTATACTCCTTGCGGCAGGAGGTATCGGTTGAAAAGAAACCGGGCAATTTTGTTCGTGCTGCCGAACCTGTTCACGGTGTCGAGCATTTTCTGCGGCATGTACGCCATCTTCCAGGCCACCGGCAGCGGCTCGGACAGGTTCTTCAAGGCGGCCATCGCCATAATCTTCGCGGTACTATTCGATTCGGCCGATGGGCGGGTGGCCCGGGCAACCCGAACCCAGAGCGAGTTCGGCATCCAGATGGACTCCCTGGCCGACGCCATATCGTTCGGGGTGGCCCCGGCTGTGCTGGTGTACAAGTGGGCCCTGTTTCATTTCGGACTGCTGGGCATGGCCGTGGCCTTCGTCTATGCCACCTGCGGGGTGATTCGCCTGGCCCGCTTCAACGTGCAGGCCATCCAGGCCTCCTCCTCTTCCCGCCACTTCACCGGCCTGCCCATTCCCCTGGCGGCCGCCAACCTGGTGGCGCTGGTGCTGGTGCACGCCCGCAGCGGCGGGGTGGTGCTGGGACCCCAGCCTCTGCTGCTGGTCGTCGTGTTGCTGCTGTCTGCCTTGATGGTGAGCCGGGTGCGCTACCGTACCTTCAAGGCTGCCGGGGCCCGGCAGGCCGGGGTGGCGGCGCTGGCTTTGCTGGTGCTGGTGCTGGTGGCACTGGTCAAGACCGGTTTTGCCCTCATGTTCATGGGACTGATGACGGCCATGCTGGCCCTGGGTCCGGCCGAGGAGCTGGTACGGCTGGTGCGCCGGCGCCTGCCCGGCCGCAGTTCCGACGAGGATTCCCGGGAAGAAGGCTGCGAGGAAGAAACCGCCTGAGGCGCCGCTCAGGCCCCGGCCACGGTCACCAGGAACTTGGCCCGGTCGTCGCCGCCCAGGTGGAGCACGGCCCGGGTGGCCGCGGCCGCCTCGGCGGCCAGCAGCAACCACAGGCCGATGCCTTCACCGGGGCGCCCCCCCGAACTCTTCCGGGAGAGGAATTTTTCCATGGCCTGGCGTTCCCTGCTTCCCAGGGTGGGGCCGTCGTCATCGATGAAGAAGTCGATCTGCCCGGCGGCGTTGCTTTCGTACCACAGGCGGATGGCGCCTTTGTCCAGCAACGACAGCCGGTGCGAGACGATCTCGACCATGACCCGCACCAGCATGGCCACGTCGCAACGGCAGGTTAGCTGCTGCTCGTTGAAGGTGACCTGCAACTTCACCTGCCGTGCCTCGCAGGACTCGACCAGCCTCTCGTAGACCACCTGGCAGATGTGGCGGCAGTTGCAGACCGAGATGTCCGGCTTGATCACGCCGCCGCGCAGGCGCAGCAGTTCCACCAGGGCGTCGATACGCGCGAGTAGTTGCCGGGCGCTTTCGTAGATGAGCTTCACCTGGCGGTGTTGATCCTCGCGCAGGCGCTCGCTGTCCTGCAGCAGTACCGAGGAAAAACCGATGATGGGGTTGAGGTAGGTCTTCAGATCGTGGCCGATCTCGGCTATTTGTACGGCGTCGTAGTTCGACGAGACGTCGCCCGGTGCATTCCGGGAATGATCATTGCCTGCAGTCATTTGTTCTCCCCGCCGCCTGACCTGGGCTTCTTTCTGCTGCGGACAAGATAGTACACAATCAGGCAGGAGGCAACCCCGGCCACTATCGCCCAGGCCGCATTGGTGTATGTCGACAGCCACTGGCGCAGGCGCTCCCAGTTACTGCCCACCGCCCAGCCGGCACCCAGCAGCAACGAGTTCCAGGCCAGCGCCGAGACCATTGCCAGAGCCAGCACCAGCCCCAGCGACATGCGACTCATTCCCGCGGCCAGGAAGAAAAAGGCCCTGATGCCCGGCAGGAAACGGTTGATGGCGATCAGCCAGGGTCCCCAGCGCCGGAAGGCCACCAGCGCTCGCTCCAACTCTTTCCGGGAGGGCAACCAGCGGCTCCGGGGCCATCTGTCGCCCAGCCAGCGTCCCAGGAGGTAGTCGATGGTGGCCCCCACCAACGAACCGGCGGTCACCACCGCCAGCGCCAGGGGAAAGCTCCATAGCCCCTGTACCACCAGCCAGGCGCCCAGCAGGGTGAGAACGTCCCCCGGGAAGGGAGGAAAGACATACTCGATCAGAGAGGCTAAAAACAGCACCACGCCGCCCAGTCCATCGGCATGGGCCCGGATGAATTCTAGAAGCTGCTGGACCACTCCGGTATGTACCATGTCCGGACTGGATACCGGATGGCCGGGGAGGAATTACAGATCGTCGGCGCGAACGGTGCTGCGCTTGTTGGCCTTGCAGCGCTTGATGGCCTTGTCCAGCAACGCCTGCACCTCGGCGCTCAGGGCCGGGGCCAGATCGCTGGAGGTCATCATCTTCTTGGACTTGATGTAATCCTTGACCTTGCTGACCACTACCAGGATTTCCTGCTTCTTTGCCATGACCACACCCCTTTCTGCTGCCCGGCACCCTGGCCGGGGTTTCAGGTTCTGCTCCTTCTTTCAAGATTCAGGGAAGGCAACGTACCACCGGGCCGGGGTCAATGCAATACAAAAATCCACGCTCCGCTCCTAGCGCAAGCACCCCGATTCCGCGAGCACCGCGTCACGGAGGGATTCCAGCAGGCCCAGCTCGGCGGCCAGGTCGAGCACCGTGAAGCGGGATCTTATCTGGCGCGCCGCCAGGAAGGCAGCGCGCAGGTGGCCGGCGTCGAGACCCAGGCCGGACACGGTCACCGGCGCTCCCCCGGCGGCCAGGATGGAGCGGATGCGTTCCGGCGGACGCATGGTATCGCCGAGAAACCGCCACAGTTCGTCCCAGCCCGAGAGCAGCCTGTCCAGCTCCCGGCGCAACTGTTCGTTACCGGGGGTCTTGGCCTGCAGCTCCATCCGGGCCTGCTGGTACCAGTGCTGGTGGGTCCGGCGCAGCTGCTCGTCGCCGGCCAGGTCGGGACGCTGGCGCAGCAGCCGCTCGCCGTCGATGGATGCCGGATCCACCTGGCGCAGTTTCTCGTAGAGGGTGGCACTGACGATGGTGGCCACGCCCACCTGGGCGCCGTGCCAGCCCTCCACCCGTCCCTCGCCGGGTGCGGTCATGTCCCAGAAGTGGCTGATGAGGTGCTCGGCTCCCGAGGCCGGGGCCGAGGTGCCGGCCAGCTTCATGGAGATGCCGCTGAGCAGCAACGCCTCGCAGAGCACGGCCAGTGCCTGGGGATCCCCGGCGCCGATGTCGGCCGCGGCCGCGGCCACCCGGGCCTCCGCTTCCAGGACAACCCGCTCCGGCTCGGGGCAATAGTACTCGTCGCGCAGCCAGCCCGCCAGGCGGAAGTCGGCCGTGGCGGTGGGTTTCGATTCCAGGTCTCCCAGGCCGGCGGCCACCAACTCCGCCGGGGCCCGGGTTATCAGCTCCAGGTCGGCCAGCACCGCCAGCGGCTGGTGACAGGCCACCGTGCGCTTGAGGCCGGAGACGGTGATGGCGGCGATGGCCGAGGTGTAACCGTTCATGGAAGGAGCCGTGGCCACTACCAGGTAGGGAATGCCGGCGCGGAAGGAGGCCAGCTTGGTCAGGTCGTTCACCGTACCCGAACCCACGGCCACCGCCAGGGCGCAGTCGGCCAGCGCCCGGGCCACCAGTTCCAGGGTGTGTTCGTCGGCATGCGGTCGGCCCCCGGCGCCGTCCGGCAGCTGGCAGTGGCGCAGGCGGTAACCGTCCCGCTCGAGCAGCCGTCCCACCTCGCGTCCCGCCAGCTCGTGGGTCCGGCCGTCGTCCACCAGGCACACGGGCAGCCGGCGGCCTACCCGGCGCGCCCATTCCACCACCAGGCGGCGGGCCCCGGGGGCGACCCGGGCTCCCTGCATCTCCACGCTGTGACGGCGTCCACAGCGGCAGTCGACGGAAAATCCCGCCAGCCGCTCCAGTGACGTGGGGAGGTGTGCCGGCTGCTCACTCCGCGACACAGAACTTGACCTCGCTGCCGCGTTCCGAGCCGGAGAAGATGGGCTTGGCCCGGCAATGCGGCATGCGGTGAGGGCAGTCGGCGTCGTTGTCACAGAGCTTGTGGCAGCGCTTGTCGCCGGAGGCGGTGCACTGGTCGGTGAATCCCTGCTTGCAGAAGTAGGAATCCCAGCAGAAGTAGCCGGGTGGACAGCCGCCTTCCTCGCGGCTGCATTGACCCTTTACCGGTTGGACTTGTTCGGCCTGCTGGGCTTGTTGCTGCCGCTCCAATTCCTGTTCGCGGGCGGCCTCGCGGGCGGCCTCGAGCAGGGCCGGGTCGTAGGCCGTCTCCGGCGGCTTGGGTTGGGGGTGGCAGGAAGCCGCCAGGAGTACCAGGAAAAAACCGCTTACTATGCTCTTCATTTGTTCCTCCCCGCGGGCCGGGGCCCGTCGTGTTGCTGGCGAGCACCATGCTGGCACCAAAAGCCCGACAGATCAATGCCGGATTGATCCCGGGCCGGGATTGTTTGACAACCAAGATGATAACTGTCAAGGTAATTGGCTAAATCGAAATCGGACAAACAAGGAGGAAGGCCATGCACGTGAAAAAGACATTGGCGGGTCTGTGGGGGGTACTGTTCACCCTGGTCGTGGTGTTGCCGGCCTGCGGCGGAGACGGAGAGTCGGCCGCCCAGTTCAAGGCCACGGTCAAGGATCGCATGAGTCGTACGCCCATGGGGGGCATCACCGTCACCGCCGTGGACAACTCCACCGGCCAGCCGCTGGCCGGCTTCGAGGAGGTTTCCGAGCCGGACGGTTCGATTACCTTCGAGGGACTGCCCGGGGAGAAGGTGGGCTTTCTCTGCCACGAGGTGCCCGGTGAGCACGTCGACACCTACCAGTTCAACATTTCCACCACCGCCCAGGACGAGGAGTTGTGGCTGGTCGACCTGGGCACCTACCAGATGGCCCCGGCCCTGGGAGGGGTAACCCTCGACACCAGCAAGGGCGTGGTGGCCGGCTCCATCTACTGGGTCAACGCCCAGGGCGAGGAAGAGCCCATCGGCTGCGCCCAGGTGGTGGACGAGCCGGCCACGGGCGCGGTGCGTTACTTCGGCGGCAACGAGCTGCCGGTCAAGCCCACCGCCGACGACCCCGTCAACGGGCGCGACTCCACCCACCCCAACAACGGGCTGTTTCTCATCGCCAACATGGAACCCGGTCCGGTGACCATGAAGATCGTGATCAACGGCGAGGAGAAGGGCAGTGTCGACGTGGTAACCTTCGGCGCCGAGAACACCCTGCTGATCAGCAACATCTACGCCGACGACGCCCTCACGGCCAACCCCACGCCGGCAGACTGCCAGTAAGATCGAGTCCGGACGGGAGGATGCCGTGAGACGAGCATTCGTTCTGGCCGCAGTATTGCTGGCGGGCCTGCTGCCGGAGGCGGCCTACTGCCAGGAATACGACGAGGAATCCTCGCTGAACGTGAACGGTTACGTGTCGCTGCAGGCCGGCACCTTCGTGCCCCTGCTGTCGAACATGTTCCAGCCCTACGACAACGAGGCCTTCGTAAAGACCAGCACCGACCTGTGGACCGACGAGCCCTGCGATCCGGTGATGACCCCCAACAAGCCCTGTTATCCCACCAGCCACGGCCAGGATCCCGGCAGCCTGTCCATGTTCCGGGCCACCCTGCAGCTCGAGGGCGACTGGAAGCCGCACGAGGACGTCAACCTGCACGCGGTCTTCCGGGCGGCGCGGTCGCTGGAGACGGACGCCGACGAGTGGGCCCAGATGCCCACTCCCTCGACGTCCACCAGCCCGGCGCAGCGACGGCGCGAGGCCCGCCAGTTCGTGTTGAGAAACTACTACCAGGAGTTCGACCTGCGCGAGTTCTACGTGGACGCCTATCCCACCGACTGGCTGTCTTTCCGCATCGGCCGCCAGCAGGTGACCTGGGGCGACACCGGCCAGTACCAGCTGCTGGACGTCATCAACCCCGCCAACACCACCTGGCACTTCGGCCCGTTGGAGTCGTTCGAGGACACGCGCATCCCCCTGTGGATCCTCAAGACCCTCATCGAGTTCACCGATATCGATCACAGCCTGGAGCTGGTATGGGTGCCGGGCCTGGATCGCCCCGAGGACCTGGTCACCACTCCCCTGACCTTCGTGGGGGCCTGGGGCCTGCCCTACAGCAATACTCCTTCGCCCTTCATCGTGGACGAGAAGGTGTTTCTCTACCCCCGCAACAGCATCGACGACACCATGCGCTTCGGCTTCCGCTGGAAGGGGTCTTTGAGCAACAGCATGACCTACACCCTGGTCTACTACTATACCCACCAGCTGTCGCCCCCGATACCGCTTTACTACGATCTCATCCGCCTGCCCAGCGGCTTTCTCGACTCCAACCACATGGAAAAGCTCTACCTGGGTTTTCCCCGCACCCACGTGGCGGGTTTTTCCCTGGACTGGTCGCTGGAAAGCCCCATCGGGGCGGTGGTGCGCCTGGAGGCGGCCGTGGAGCCCAACCACATGTTTCCCCAGACCTCCACCACCTATCGCAAGCACCAGGATCCCAACCGCGAGGAGCGCTACTATTTCGACAACCCGCGCCGGACCACCATCAACTACGCGCTGGTGATCATGCGCCCCACCATGATCCGCTTCCTCAACCCGGCCCAGAACTTCCTGTTCGTCTTCCAGTTCATGCACTCCATGGTGCCGGGCATGACCAAGGAAGACCGCGAGTTGCTGGTGCAGGTGCCCGGCTTCAACGAGTTCAAGCTGCGCCAGTGGGACTCGATGAAGTTCATCTTCGCCGTGCTGACGCAATACCTCAACGGCCTGCTGACCCCCAAGCTGGTGGCCGCCTATATCTATCCCAACAGCGGCTTCATCTCGGCGCAGCTGGGTGTACGCCTGGGCGATCACTGGCGCCTGAACCTGGCCCTGAACGACTTCTTCGGGGCCGATGCCTACAAGGGGGTGGGCCTGTTCCGGGATCGCGACGAGGTAAACCTCAAGATCCTGTACCAGTTCTGAGAGGAAGGTTGCCATGAAACGAATCGTGACCATCTTGTTTGCCGGCACCTGGCTGTTGCTGCAAGCCGCGGCTGGCGCCCAGGAGCCGATCACCGCCGAGAAATGGGGCGAGCAAGTGGGCTTCAAGCCGGATCCGGAAGCCCTGAAGATTCCCGCCGGTACCACCATCAACAAGAAAAACGTCGCCAAGTACGAAAGATGGCTGGCGCCATCCATGAAGATGTGGATCGAAAAGTACGGCCTGGTGCTGAAGACCGTTGCCTACCAGCCCATACGGCCGTCGGACGGCTACATCGAAGCCACCAACAAGTACCGCGGCCAGCCGCAGATCGTCGACGTGGGCAAGGAATTCCGCAAGCGGGGTCTGCGCAACTACACCGCCGGCCTGCCCTTCCCCCAGCCCCGCAACGGCCTGGAAGTGGCCTGGAATTACCAGTATGCCTACAACGGCGACGACGGCGACACCTATTACACGGTGTTCTGGATCTCCGGGACCAACGGTATCGAGCATACCGAGTTCTGGCGCTGGGCCTTCATCATCCGCACCATCAACCGCACCGACCTGGAGCCCATCCCGGCCATCAAGCAGTTCCTCGACAAGGGCCTGCAGTACACCTCCATCACCTACGCCCTGGAACCGTACGACAAGAAGGGATTCGGAGCGCTGTACTCGCGCTCCGTCGATCCCCTGGACCAGCAGGGACACATCTACGTGCCGGCCATGCGCCGGGTGCTGCGCAACACCTTCGGCACCCGTGGCGACACCTGGAACTCCACCGATCTGCTCTACGAGGATGTGCGGGGTTACATGGGCTATCCCGAGTGGATGAGCTGGAAGTTGCTGGAAAAGAAGACCCTGTTCATGCCCATGCACGCCCATGCCAAGCTGGGCAAGAAAAACGCCCGCAAGTGCTGGGACCTGGATCACCCGCCCTACTGGAATCCCAAGCAGAAGTACGAACCCCGGCCGGTCTACGTGGTGGAGGTGACCGCCAAGTTTCCCGATTACCCCTACACCAAGCAGATCATGTACTTCGATGCCGAGACCTTCTACATTCCCTACAAGGAGACCTACGACAAGAAGGGACAATTGTGGAAGCTGGTTCTCATCGGGGTCAATGACTCTCCCGATCCGGAGAGCATGCCGCCGCTGTATGCCACCTGCGTGGTGGTGGACCTGCAATCCGAACATGCCACCATCATTCATTTCGACAAGGTCAAGGCCAACACCGACCTGAATCCGAAGATGTTCACCCTGTCGAACCTGCGAAAGCGTGGCAGATGAGAGCGGCGCGGTTCCTTCTCTGCCTGTCATTGCTGTGGAACGCGGCGCGGGCTGCTGATTTTCCCGGGCACATCTCCCACCGGGACAAGTTCTACCAGGTTGCCGCCTCCGGCCGGGTGGTCCTGGCCGTCGGCTACCCGGGCCTGGTGCTGCGCTCGGACGACCGCGGGAGTACCTGGCAACGCATCACCGTACCCACCGGCGAAGCCTTGTTCGCGGTGGCCTTGCTGGCCGACGGCCGGGGCATAATGGTAGGGCGCTCGGGGCTGGTGCTGACCAGCTCCGACGCCGGCCGGAGCTGGCAGAAACGCGACAGCGGCTGCCGGGAGCACCTGTTCGATGTCGTCTTCCTGCCCGACGACCAGGCCTGGGCGGTGGGCGCCTTCGGCACCATCCTGCACTCGGCGGACGGGGGCCGGAGCTGGCAACCCCAGCAGTACGATGCCACCCCTCCTCCCGCCGAACAGGGCGGAGTGATCTCGGATGCCGAGCGGGAGAACGAAGGCGCGGCCGATGAGGCCCGGCTCAACGCCGTGACCTTCGCCGACGGCCAGCAGGGCTGGGTGGTGGGAGAGTTCGGCATCATCCTGCACACCGCGGACGGCGGGCGTACCTGGCGTCGCCAACCCGGCGCCTCGGGCAACCTGCTGTTCGACGTGCTGGTCCTTGATGGACAGCGGGTGCTGGCGGCCGGTGCCGAGGGAACCTTGCAGGAGAGCAGCGACGCGGGAGCCAGCTGGCGGTTGTTGCCGGCCGGCAGCAAACTGCATTTCTACGGGCTGGCCGTGCGCGGCCGGCAGCTGTTCATCACCAGCCAGGAGGGCAAGTTGTTCGTGCGTCGTCCCGGTGAATCCCGGCTCCAGGCCGTCGACCTGGGTGCCCCCACCTGGTTGAACGCGGTGACCTTCCTG
>QMME01000055.1 GCA_003647095.1 Deltaproteobacteria bacterium | reverse complement strand
GGGTGTTGGCCGACAGGCGCTTTTGCACCCGCAGGTAGTCGAGAAAGGCCTCCCGGGCCCCTTTTTCTCCGGCCTGAGCCATACCAGGGCACAATGTGTACCCGTGCAGGAATTGTCAACCCCCCCCGGCACAGCTGTTGTTGACACGTCAAGATGTCCGGCATTTTGACAAGTGAAGTGTCCGGTTGAAGGTTCAAGCTACTTTCCTTTGGTTGGTGTGAAGGGCAAGGCCCTGGGAATCGTAGATTCCCAGGGCCTTGGAGCCCAGCCAGAGAGTTATTGTTCCGTCCAGGTGGTGACGTACCAGCACCCGCCGGCCAGCACAGGTGGCGCGACCTCGCTGCTTGTCGATTTGCAGGGCTCGGTTCTCGTAGCGTACTACGTTGTCCCGTCCTACAACCCTCTCGTGCTCAAGACACAGGTACTGATCCAGGTTCGTTCCGCGGCAGCTTACAAACAGGTTCTCCGGTTCCCTGGCATCTACGGCAAACAACTCGTTGTGACTCGGCACGTACCGCTGCTTCAGATATGCGTTGGCTTCCTCCACGGTTCGAATTCCAGCCAGTCGCAGTTCGCTAATCACTCGGTCCTGCAACGTGCGGTTAGCCCTTTCCGAACGTCCACGGGCCTGGGGGGAGTAGCTTGGGATGTGCTCTATTCCCAGCCGCTCCAGTGCACGACCTACCTGAGTTAGATTCTCCCTGTCTACCTTGCCACCCGCCTTAGGGGTGTGAAAGGCCCAGCCGGCCCTGTCACTGTACAGGCTCAACGGCAGTCCATACTCCCCAAACACCTCCCGCAAGGCCGTAAGTATCGCCCACACCGTCTCCTCCTCACACAACTGACAGTACAATATCCTCCCGGTAGCATCGTCCGTCATCACTACCGCCACTTGGTGCTGCCCAGCACACAATGCCAACCACTCGTGCTTGCTGCCGTCTATGTGCAGCATCTCCCCAAAACAACCCTTGCGTTCCCGACGCTTGCGATGCCTGCCTCGGCTTCGCTTCCTCCTCACCAGTCCAGCCTCTTGCAACGCCTTCTTCACGAATGTGTACGACAACCCCACCCCGTGCTCCCTGACCAACATCTGGTGAAAATGCCTGACGTTGAAATCAAAGTACTTCTCCCGGTAAAGCCTCAAAATCTTCTCCACCTCCTTCAACGGCACACGCTTAGGCGATGGCCGCCTCCGCCGCCGGTCAAATAGCCCATCGTACCCATGCTTCTCGTACCTCGCCTTCCACCTCCTCATCGTCCGCTCGCTTACCCCAATTATCCGCGATGCTTGTATCCACGTGATCTCTCCACTTGTTGCTCGCAAAATTACCTCTTGTATCCTCATCGCCCGCTCCACTGCCGTATCAGGGTATAGCGCCATGTCTCGTACCTCCCTGCCATAGCTCCATACCCCTTCAGGCCCAAAGCGGACACTTCATTTGTCAATTCCACCGGACAGATGACGTGCTTACTACATACCGGCCAGGGACTTGTTGACAGCGGCGGGCAATGCGGTTACTTTTTCACCCCCGGTCTTCCGGGCGGGATGCCACACTTGTCCAAGGAGCGATAGACAATGAGAGGAAGCAGACTCCCCGTGTTCTGGTTGGTAATGGCCTGGCTGGCCACGGCCGGCGTGGCCCGGGCCGATCAGCTGCAGCAGCTCATCCAGCGGGTGGTGGAGCAGAACGCCGCCCTGGCCCGTACCCAGAAGAAGATAAACAAGATGAGCGATTCCAGCGCCGATCTGGTTGCCCAGTACCGGGCCGTGCTGGAGCAGCTGGAATCCATCCGCGCCTACAACGCCCAGGTGCGCAAGCTGGTGCAGTCGCAACAAGAAGAAATGAAGCGTATCCAGCAGCAGATCGACAGCGCCGCCTCGGTGGGCCGGGAACTGGTACCGCTGATGCAGCGCATGATCGATTCGCTGGCCGCGTTCGTGGAACTGGACGTACCCTTTCTCATGAAGGAGCGGCACCAGCGGGTGGAGCGGCTACGCCAGATGATGAACCGCGCCGATGTGGCCGATTCGGAGAAGTTCCGCCGCCTGCTCGAGGCCTACCAGATCGAGGTCAACTACGGCCACACCATCGAGGACTACTCGGGAGAGCTGGAGCTCGAGGGCAAGAAACTCAACGTGGCCTTCCTGCGTATCGGCCGGCTGGCGCTGCTGTACATCACCCCGGACGAGCAGCACCTGGGTTTCTGGAACCAGCAGGCCCGCCGCTTCGAGCCGTTGGGCCCGGAATACCTTGACGCCATCAAGAAGGGCCTCCGTATCGCCCGCAAGCAGACCACCTACGATCTGCTGCGCATACCGGTGCCGGCTCCCCAGGAGGCCGGTGGCAAGGAAGGGGGCCGGTCATGAAAAGGCTTCTCTTGGCCGTGGTCTTGACTCTGGCTTCCGGCCCGGTAGCCGCGCAGCAGGCGGCCGGTGCGGGCAAGCCGGCCACCCTGGAACAGCTGCTCGAGAGGGTCCGGGCCGGCTGGAAGGAAGAGAGCCAGATCAACCAGAAACGTGAGGCCTTCTTCCGCGCCGAGCAGGCCCAGCGCCAGAAGCTGCTCAAGCAGGCCCGCGCCGAGCTGGTCCGGCAACGCAAGCTGAGCGAAACCCTGGAAAAGACCTTCGACAAGAACGAGTCCGAGATCACCCGCCTGGAAGAGACCCTGCGGGTACGCATGGGCACCATGGGCGAGTTGTTCGGGGTGATCCGCCAGATGGCCGGAGAGGCCATGTCGCAGCTGCGCTCGTCGCTGGTGGCGGCCCAGTATCCCGGGCGGGACGCCGAACTCAAGCCGCTGGTCACCTCCAAGGGCCTGCCCACCATCAAGCAACTGGAAACACTGTGGTACCTGCTGCAGCAGGAGATGGTGGAATCGGGCAAGGTGGTGCGCTTCCCGGCCAAGGTGATCACCCCCACCGGCGAGGAGAAGCAGATGCAGGTCGTCCGGGTGGGCGTATTCAACGCCGTGGCCGGGGGCAAGTACCTGGGCTGGGACATCAAGGCCGCCGAGCCGCAGCTCAAGGTCATGCCCCGGCAGCCGGCCTCCCGTCACATGGCCGGGGTGAGCGAGATGGAGGAGGCCCGGGAGGGGTTCGTGCGCTTCTCGGTGGATCCCTCCGAGGGCCAGATCCTTTCCTTGCTGGTCGATACTCCCACCTTCCGCGAGCGCATCAGCTACGGCGGTGTCATCGGCTACATCATCATCGTGCTGGGGCTGTTGGCCATGACCGCCGGCCTGTTTCTGCTGGTCTACCTCACCACCGTCAGCCTGCTGGTCAAACGCCAGCGCCTGAGCAAGACCATCAGCAAGCGCAATCCCCTGGGGCGCATCCTGGCCATCCAGGAAGAATCCACCAAGTATGACACCACAACCCTGGAGAGCAAGCTCGACGAGGCCATCCTGCGGGAGGCCACCAAGCTCAACCGCGGTCTGTGGGCGGTGAAGATCATCTCGGTGGTAGCACCGCTGCTGGGCTTGCTGGGCACCGTCACCGGCATGATCCGCGTCTTTCAAGACATCATGCTCATGGGTACCGGCGATCCCAAGATCATGGCCGGCGGCATCTCCGAGGCACTGGTCACCACCATGCTGGGCTTGATGACGGCCGTGCCCCTGGTGCTGGTGCACAGCCTGATGCAGTCGATGAGCCGCCGGGTGATCGAGGTGCTGGAGGTGCAAAGCGCCGGTATCATCGCCCGCCGGCGCGAGGAGATGTGCCAGGATGATTCAGCAACTGCTTGAGCAATACGAGGGCTTCCGGTCCTTTCTGGAGTCCGGCGGCCACGTGCTTTTCGCCATCCTGGTGGTGACACTGTTCATGTGGACGCTGCTGGCCGAACGCCTGTGGTACCTGTGGCGCGGCTATCCCCGGCAGGCCCAGGCCGTGCTGGAACAATGGCGGGCCCGCCCGGAACACGCCTCCTGGGAGGCCGAGCAGATCCAACGCGAGTTGCTATCGCGCACCTCGCTCGATCTCACCCGCTCACTGGCCGTGATCAAGAGCCTGATCTCGGTGTGCCCGCTGCTGGGGCTGCTGGGTACGGTGACCGGCATGATCGAAGTCTTCGACGTCATGGCCATGGTCGGTTCCGGCAACACCCGGGCCATGGCCGCCGGCGTGTTCATGGCCACCGTACCCACCATGGCCGGTATGGTAGCGGCGCTTTCGGGCATGTACTTTTCCGCCCGGCTGGATCGCCAGGTGCGGCGCAAGCTGGGACGGCTGGAAGACGAGATGAAAGCAATCAGAGGTGAAACATGCGCCGTCGCGTAGTTCCCGAAGAGGAAGAGGCCGAGATCAACATCACCCCCATGCTGGACATCGTGTTCATCATGTTGATCTTCTTCATCGTCACCGCCTCCTTCGTCAAGGAGTCGGGTATCGACGTCAACCGTCCCGGGGCGGTGACCGCCACCAAGAAGGAGCACGCCAGCATTTTCATCGCCATCACCAAGGACGGGCAGATCTGGATGGATCGCCGCCAGGTCGACATCCGCGCCGTGGGCGCCAACATCAAGCGCATGCTGGCGGAGAACCCCAAGGGCTCGGTGGTTATCCAGGCCGACCGGGAATCGAAGAACGGACTGCTGGTACAGGTGATGGACCAGGCCAAGCTGGCCGGGGTGGAAAGCGTTTCCATCGCCGCCGAACCGCTGGAATGATACCATGGTGCGTTACCTGGCAGCTCTGCTGGTGGGCGCGGTGGTCTCGGTGGGCCTGTTCGTGTTGATGGAAGGGCTCATCAAGCTGGGCGTGCAGCAGAAGGAAAGGCCCAAGAGCTACCGGGTCATCGATTTCGTGCGCCTGCGCCAGGAGTCGGACGTCCAGACCAAGAAACGGGAACTGCCCCAGAAGCAGATCGCCCAGAGCCAGCCTGCGCCGCCCAGCATGGACCTGCCCTCCTCGGCCCCCGGTTCGGGATCGGTCAACTCGGTGAGTATTTCGGCGCCTCCCCCGGCGGTGGACAGCCGGGTACGCATGTCCGGCGGCCCCTCGCTGGGTGGAGTGGTAAGCGATGCCGACATCATTCCCCTGGTGCGCATTCAGCCCATGTACCCGCGCTCGGCCGCCCAGAAACGCATCGAGGGTTGGGTGGAGATCGAGTTCGACATCTCCACCAAGGGCAAGGTGGTCAACCCGCGGGTGATTGCCGCCAAGCCTCCCAATGTCTTCAACCGGGCCGCCCTGGGAGCCATCGTCAAGTGGAAGTACAAGCCGCGCATCCGCAACGGGGTGCCGGTGATAACCCGCGGGGTGCGGGTACGTCTCAAGTTCGAACTGGAGAAGGACTGACATGACCGCCAGGCAGGCAGACACGAGGCAACGCGGGTGGGGACGGTGGCGACGCACCAGCGGCTGGCTGCTGCTGGGGGCTCTGCTACTGGCGGCACCGGCAGCCGCTGCCAGGGAAAAGGAGAAGGAGAAGCAGCAGGTCGACTACGTGGTCAGCAAGTGGGCCTACAAGCGCCTGACCAAGGCCACCGGGCTCATCGACAAGAAGAAGTACAAAGAGGCCATAGATGTGTTGCAGTCGATGAAGCGCCGGTCACGGCTCAATCCCTATGAAAAGGCGCTCATGTACCAGACGCTGGGGTACGTATACGCCGGACTGGAAAAGATTCCCCCGGCCATCAAGAACCTGGAAGAGTGCCTGGCCACCGGGTCCCTGCCCGCCGGGGCCCTGCTCGATACCCAGTACAACTTGGGCCAGCTGTACATGGTGGCCAAGAACTACCGCAAGGCCATCTCGGTCTTTCTCGACTGGATCCACAAGGTGGACAATCCCAAGCCCGGCGCCAAGTTCAACCTGGCCATGGCCTTCGTGCAGGCCAAACGCTACCGGGAGGCGCTGCGCTGGGTGAACGAGGCGGTGGGGGCGGTGAAGCGTCCCAAGGAGCAGTGGCTGCAGCTCAAGCTGTCGGTGCACTTCAAGCTCAAGCAGTACCGGAAGGTGGCCCAGGTGCTGGAGCGGCTGGTTAGCCGCTTCCGCAAGAAGACCTACTGGATGCAGCTGGCGGCCATCTACTCCGAGCTCAAGCAGGAGAAGAAGGCCCTGGCGGTGCTGGAGCTGGCCTACCTGCAGGGGTTCCTGACCTCCCGGGGCGAGATCCGCAACCTGATCTCGCTGTACAACTACCACAACGTTCCCATCAAGGCGGCCCGACTGCTCGAGGAGGCCATGAACAAGGGCCTCATCAAGCGCGAGCGCAAATCGTTCGAGGAGCTGGCCGATACCTGGCTGCGGGCCCGCGAGATGGAGCGGGCGGCCCGGGCCATGGAGCAGGCCGCCAGGCTGGCGGACGGCGGCGAGCTGTACCTGCGCCTGGCGCAGATCCGCATCGAGCAGCAGAAATGGAAGGCGGCGGCGGCAGCCCTGGCCAGGGCCCTGGCCAAGGGCAAGCTCAAGAGACCCGGCGCGGCCCACCTGCTGCGCGGGGTGGCCTTCTACTACGACCGCCAGTGGAAGAAGGCCCGGGCCGCTTTCGAAAAGGCCCGTGGCTTCAAGCACAGCGAGCGTAATGCCTCCCAGTGGCTCAAGACCCTCGACGACAAGCTCAAGCGCCTGGCCCAGCGCTAGGCGTAACCACCGGAGCCCGCTTCCGCCGAGAGATGTAGGCGTCTTCCCTTACCGGCAGATTCGTTGACAGGCGCCGGCCGGCGGTACTAACGTGGGGCCGGCAACACTTCTTCAGGCGCGAGGAAAGGAGCCGGCGAGATGAGATACTTCTGCCCGGGTTGCGGAACCAAGCACACCATGCCCGACGAGCAGATCCCCGACGAGGGGCTGGATTTCACCTGCTCGGCCTGCGGGTTTTCCACCCGCCTGAAAAAGCCCGGCCCGCGCCGGGCCGCGCCGGGCCAGCGGGCATCCGCTGCGACACCCGCGCCGGCGGCTCCGGCCACGGCGCCGTCCGCCCCGCCGCCGCCCCCGCCGGCACCGGCGCCACAGCAGGATGCCACCGTGCCCGACGAAGCCACGGCCGCAGCACCGGAATCCTCCCCGGAGCCCGCCCCGGAGCCCGCGGCGCCGGCCGCGGAGACCGCCGCCCCCGCCGTGCCCCGGCTCGGCAAGCTCGACACCTCCGGCTGGCTCACGGCCTGGTTGGACGTCATCGGTACCGGCAAGGGAGGGGAGAGTTTTACCTTCTGGGACCTGCTGCGTACCCTGTCGGCGGCGCTCGATCCCCGCAAGCTGGCAGCCGGCGCGCTGCTGGTGTTCGCCGCTTCCCTGCTGGCCGCCGGGCTGGGGCAGCTGGCGGGACTGGCCGGCAACCGCGTCATTTCCATTGTCGCCGCCGTGCTCGGCTTCGTGCTCTTGTGGCTGGCAGGGTATCTGGCGGTGAGCCTGTCGGCTGTCCTGAGCGAGGCGGAGATGCAAGCCGGCAAGCGGCAGCCCTGGGGCGTGGCCTGGCGCTTCGTGTCCGAACACCTGTGGCAGCTGTTGGCCTCGCCCCTGCGCCTGTTGCTGGTGAGCGGCGCCGGGGCGGCACTCATCCTGGTGCTCGGCCTGCTGGGTCGCATCCCCGTGGCCGGGCCGCTGCTGTACGGCCTGACCTTTTTCCTGGCGCTGGCGGCCGGACTGGTGGTGGTGGCGTCGTTGCTGCTGCTGGCCGTGGTACAGCTCACCTGCCCGGCGCTGTTGCGGGGAGGCCTGGCCGAAGGCGGCACCTGCCTGCGCGCGGTCTGGCGGCTGGTCAGTGCCCGGCCGGGGCGCTTCTTCGCCTACCTGCTGTTGCTGACGCTGGCGAGCTACGTCATCGTGGTGATCGGCAGCACCCTGTTGCTGGCCGCCTGGGGCCTGGTGGGCTGGCTGGGGGCCAAGAGCATGGGTCCGGCCATCAGCGATGTCTACCTGGCCATACCCTACGGGCTGTTCAGCGCCCTGGTGGTGCTGGTGCCGGACGTGTTGCTGCAGGTGTTCATGCCCGCCGGCCAGATGGCCTGGTATGACAGCGTGGCCGGCTGGTTGGTGGGCCTGTGGCTGCTGCTGGCCTTCGCGCTGGTGGCCGCGGCGCTGCTGTCCTACCTGGGCTCGGCCGGCGTGGTGCTGGTGAAGCTGTTGTCAGCAAGGCAATCACCAGCGCGCGACTGAGGCCGGCAGCCTCAACCCGGTGGCCAGCTCAGGCGCCGGCCACCGAGGAGGTGAACATGCAGGTGAAAGACTTCCTGGCCGGCGTCGGCGTTGCAGTTTACCACGGTGCGGTAGCCGCCGTCGGCGATTCCCAGCTGCCGGGCCAGCCGGGGCACCACCGTCAGCAGGTGGCCGGCCAGAGCGGCATCGTCGAGGTCGTTCATGGTGGCCAGGTGGCGGCGGGGAATGAGCAACAGGTGCTGGGGCGCAGCCGGGTGAATGTCGCGAAAGGCCAGGCAGACGTCGTCCTGGTAGACGATGTCGGCGGGGATTTCACCGGCGGCGATCTTGCAAAAGAGACAATCGGACATGGCAACCTCCCGTCGCACCATTGCCTAGCACAGGCTGGACGGCGGGTGCAAACACTGCTGCTGGCGGTGCTGGCGCTGCTGAGCGCCTGCGCCGCGGTGGGCACCCGTCCCGGCAGCGACCTGCCCTCGATCCTCAACAGCTTTCACCACGACCTGCGCTGGCAGTACTTTCGCAAGGCCGCTGCCCGGGTGGATCCGGCCCGGGCACGGGAATTCCTGGATCAACTGGAAGACGAAGAAGCCGACCTGCACATCACCGACTGGGAGATCCGCGAGGTAAAACCGCAGCCGGACGGCAAACGGGCACTGGTGCGGGTGCGCCTCAAGTACTACCGCATGCCCTCGACGGTGGTCCACGACGAGACGGTGTTACAGACCTGGCGCCGTACCGACGGCGGCTGGATCCTGGTCGAGCAGCAAGGCGGGCCCTTCTCCTTTCCCCCGCCGGCGACTGCCCCCCGGCCAGCGGAGAGCGACGCCGGCCAGCCCGCTCCATGAACGTACCGGCAATCCTCCACGAGGATGAACAGCTGCTGGTCCTGGCCAAGCCGGCCGGCATGCACGTTTTCCCCTCCTCCGGCTCCGCTGCGACCACCCTGTCCGGGTGGCTGCTCGAGCAACGGCCGGCGCTCGCCGGGGTGGGTCCGCCCGGGCAACCGGCCCTGGTGCACCGGCTCGACGGCGGCACCTCGGGGCTGGTGCTGGCGGCGGCCAACTCGGATAGCTACAGCCAGCTGCGCCAGGCGTTTGCCGGAGGGCAGGTGGAGAAGGTCTACCTGGCCGTGGTGCAGGGACGGCTTGACGGCCGGCGGGAGATTGACCTGCCGCTGGGCGGCCGCTACCGGCGCTCGCGCCGGGTGTGGGTGGACAACGGTTCCCGGCGGCTGCGCGGGGTACGGCCGGCCCGGACCCTGGTGGAGGCGCTGGCCAGCAACGGCCAGCTCACCCTGTGCCGGGTGGTCATCCACAGCGGGGCCCGCCACCAGATCCGCGCCCACCTGGCCCACCTGGGCCACCCCCTGCTGAGCGACACCCTCTACGGTGGCGAGCCCGGCTGGGGGCGGGCGGCGGGCGGCTTCCTGTTGCATGCCTGGCGCCTGGGATTCGTGCATCCCGGCGATGGTGGCCGCCGGGAAATCACCTGTCCCCCCGGTGGCGACTGGCAGATGCTGCTCGACAAGGCCGGGCTGGCTGTGCTTTAGATCGAGTTGTCCACCAACGGGAGCGAATGGCATGAACGGGAGTTTCCACTGGCCACCGCGGGACCTGGTCGACTACCACCGCCGGCACCGGCTCAGCCTGGACCGCCGCGACGAGTTCTGGCGTGAACAGGCCGCCCGGCTGGAATGGGAGGAGGAGGGGAAGCGGGTTTGCCAGGAAGACCTGCGCGAACCCCGCCTGGCCTGGTTCGTCGGCGGTCGCCTGCGACCCTGCCGCAACGCGCTCGAACGCCATCTGGCCGGCGGCGCCGGCGAACGTCCCGCCCTGGTCTATCTCGATCACCGGTTCGAACTGGCCAGCCTCAGCTATGCCGAACTGCAGGAACAGGTGGCCGACACCGCCGCCGCACTGGCTGGCAGCGGCCTGGAGCCGGGGGCGCGGGTGGTTGCTTACCTGCCCAACGTGCCCCAGGCGGTGATACTGGCCCTGGCCACCGCCTGGCTGGGAGCCACCCATGTGCCCGTGCCGGCGCGCTTCGCCCCGGAGAAGGTGGCCGACATCGCCGGCAACTGCCAGGCCGCCCAGGTGGTGGTGCTGGGTGACTTCGCCCTGGGGGACTACCGGGAACGGGTTGCCCGCCTGGGAGAGATTCTGCCGGCAGGTGCCCGGGGACTGGCGCTGGGCGAGGTTCCGGCGGGGTTTGCCTCCCTGCAACAGGCGCCGCGCCAGCAGCGGCCCCAGCACGAGGTGGACGCCGAGCATCCCCTGGCGCTGCTCTACGCCAGCTCGGCAACCGGGATCCCGCGGGGTTCCATCATGGCCAGCGCCGGCTTGCTGGTGCAGGCGGCGGCCTACCACCAATTCATCTTTCGCTTCGACCTGCCGGCGGAGCGGCAGGCCGCCATCTACAGCGCGGTGGACCTGGCCTCGGCGGCGGGGCTGAGCCACGGACTGTGGGGACCGTTGCTCAACGGCGACACGGTGGTGCTGGCGGCCACTCGTACCCGTCCCGCCGCCGAGCGGTTGCGGCGCCTGGCCCGGGAATTTCCCCAACTGGCGGTGCTCACCTCTCCCGACCGCCTGGAGGAGTGGGTCAGCGGGCTGGAACAACAGGGGCCGGAAGCAGGTTGTCGTTTCCGCTTGCTGGCCAGCTGCCAGGACGTGCTGCTGCCCCGCCTGTGCCGGCGGGCGGCCGGAGTGCTGCTGGAGTCGCCGGAGCGGTTGTTGAACCTGTGGGTGCAGAACGAGACCGGCACCGCCTGCCTGGCCACCTTTCCCCGGCAGCAGTTGAACCGCCCCGGATCGCTGGGGCTGGCCCTGCCGGGAGTGCAACCCCGGGTACTCAACGACGACGGCCGGGAGTGCCCGCCCAACCAGGGCGGCCGGTTGCTGTTTGCGGGCTCCTGGCCGGCCCTGGCCCGGGGCATCTGGGGACAGCCGGAGAGGTTTCGCGACCTGTACTTCAACGACACCCCGGGTCATTTCGCCACCCGGGACGCCGTGCGCCGCGATCGCCAGGGTTTTTTCTGGTTCATGGCCCGGCGCGACGAGGTGGTCAAGGTGCGTGGCATCAGCCTGCGTACCGACGAGATCGAATCGATACTGCAGGTTCAATCCGAGGTGCAGGAGGCGGCCGTGGTGGGGGCGCAGGACCCGTCCGGGGCAGAGCTGATGGTTGCCTTCCTGGTGGCGGCACGCCAGGTGCGACAGGTGGGCCGGGAAATCGTGGCGGAGAAACTGGCCTCCGAGGTGAGCCGTCGCCTGGGTCCGCTGGCGGTGCCCGATCGCTTCGTGTTCTGTGACGAGTTGCCGCGCAGCGGCAGCGGCAAGCTGGCTCGCCGCCTGCTGCGCCGCCTGGCGTCCGGGCAGCTGCCGCCGGAGGAGCAGCCCGGCAACCTGGCCAACCCGCAGGCGCTGGCCGGCCTGCGCCAGGCCGTGGAGAAATGACGTGGTGGCGGCAAGCAAGATGATCTCCTTGCTGGCGCGGCTGGCCCGCAACGAGGTGGCCACCCACTCCTGCCGGGAAGAACTCGACCTGCTGGCCTCCTCCTGGCTGGAGGAGGTGTCGGCCGAGGTGGCGCGGGCCTCGGACAAGACGGTAGATCGCCTGCTGGCCGAGCTGGCAGCGGTCCTGCGGCCGCTGGCCGAACGCCAGCCGGTCCCCTTCCGGAACCGCCTGCTGGGACGCCTGCTGGGGCTGGTGGTGGAACTGGAGCGTAACCACGACGGGGCCCGGCGTTGCCTGGCCCGCCTGGTGGGCCGGCAGGTGGCCGAACAGGCCCGTGGCGACGAACGCCCCCTGCTGGTGATCAACCCCGGCCAGTCCTCCACCAGGCTCAGCCTGGTGCGCGGCTTGCGCCTGGTTGCCCAGGTGCGCCTGCACGGCCAGCCGGATCGCCCCGACAACGTGGAGGAGCGGGCCCGGCAGATCCTCGAGCAGCTCCAGCAGTGGGAGGTACAGGCCGGGCAGGTGGCCGGCATTACCGGGCGCAGTGGATTCCTGGCCCCGGTGCCCCCGGGCTACTACCGGGTGGTGCCGCGCATGCTCGAGGACCTGCAGAGTCCCCGGGGCCGGCCGGGTGACGAGATGTCCCTGCCACTGCTGTTGCGGGTGGCTGCCGCCTGTGGCCAGGATTCCGGGCCGCTGGTGGTGACCGGTCATCCGCTGTCGTGCGACGAGCGCGACGAGGTGGAACTACTCAGCGGCATGACCGAGATCGAGCGACTGCCGGGTCCCATTCACGCCCTGAATCACCTCTCGGCACGGCGGCTGGTGTCTTCCTGGCTGGGAGATACGGAGCAGTCCTGCGCGCTGCTCAGCGCGCACCTGGGCAGCGCCGGCTCGCTGGCCCGCCATCGCCAGGGGCGCCTGGCGGCGGTGGTGGATGCCTTCTCCGGGGTTCCTTCCACCAACCATTGTGGGAACGTCGACACCGGTGCCCTGCTGCAGGCCCTGGAGGACAATCGCCTCAACCTCAAGGACGTGCACAATGCCGTGTACCAATCCGGCGGCCTGCTGGCCCTGGCCGGTACCAACGACTTCCGGGCCCTGCTGAGCTTTCGCCAGCACGGAGCCAACGAGTTGCAGCGCCGCAAGATCGAGCTGCTGCTGGATTTCTTCGCCCGCCGAATTGCCGCCGGCCTGCTAGCCCTGGCCGCCGACGGCCACCGGGTACGGGCGGTGGCCATTACCGGGGGAGTGACCCAGGTTCGCGAACTGGCCGACCGGGTGGAGAACAACCTGGCCTGGCGCTTTCCCCTGGCCTGGTTGGGAGGAACCCTGGCCGACGAGGCCATGGCCGCGGCCCTGATTACCTGCCTGCACCGGCCCGGCTACATCGCCGACTACCAGCAGGCGGTGACTCGGCTGCAGCGGCAGCGGGAGGCAGCCCGCCAGGTGACCGGTGCGGTGTTGTTCGATCGCCCCTTGTTGTACCGCAAGCCGGGAGCCCCGATAGCCTCGACCAACGAGTTGCTGGATGCAGCCCGCCTGGCCGTGCACGACGGCGAGCCCCCCCAGGTGGCGCTGGTGGGGGCCGACAACGAGGAAGCCTTGCTGGCGGCACGCTGGGCCGGCGAGGAGGGGCGCTTTCGCATCGCCCGCTTCCTGCTGGTGGGTGATTCCCGGCGCATCAACGAACTGGCCTACGAACTCGACCTGGCCATCGACGACGAGCACTTCGTGGTGGTGGACACCGACGAGCCGGTGGCCACGGCGGTGGAGTTGCTGAACAGCGGTCAGGCGGCCTTTCTCATGAAGGGGTCGGTCAAGACCGAGCAGCTCATGCACGGGGCCCTGCGGGGCCTGAAGCAGGGCGGCCGCCTGGCCCGGGGCACCCTGGTGTCTCACGCGGTGGCCATGGACCTGCCGCGGCGCCAGAAGCTGTTGATGATCACCGATGCCGCCATAAATCCCTATCCCGACGAGTCCAAGAAGATCGCCATCATCGAAAACGCCCTGCGCGTGGCGCGTTGCCTGAACATCTCCCGGCCGCAGGTGGCGGTGATATCGGCCATCGAGAGCGTCAACCCCGGTATCGAGAGTTCCATCGAGGCCGAGCGCATCGCCGCCCACTTCGCCGGACGTGATGATTGTGTCGTGGAAGGACCGTTGTCGTTCGACGTGGCCACCGATGCGGAGATCGCCGCCGAGAAGCACTACGCCGGTCACCTGGCCGGCAGTGCCGACATCCTGCTCATGCCCGATATCGACTCCGCCAACGTTCTCTACAAGACGCTGACCACCCAGTCGGGTGCGGTGGCGGCGGGGGTGACCGTCTGTGGAGACCTGCCCCTGGTTCTGACTTCGCGTGGTGACAGTGCTCGCTCCAAGCTGGCCTCCATCGCCCTGGCGGTGCGCTTCCTGCTGCAACCCCGGGGAGACGCGGGAACGGGGGCAGACGAGGCGGGGAGGCAGCAGGCGAAACCCGTTGCCGGCTGAACAGCCGCCCGACCGGTCCGCGAGAGGAGGACGAGATGACCAGGCTGGCTATCGTCATGTTGCCGTCGTTGACCATGCTGGCGGCCTGTTCCGCCGGCTCGGCCGGGGACCCCTGTGCCGGGGTGGATTGTTCCGGACACGGCACCTGCCAGGTGATCGCCGCTGCTCCCGCCTGCCAGTGCCAGGATGGCTACCATGCCAGCAGCGACGGAACCGAGTGCCTGCCGGGGGCGGACAATCCCTGCCTGCCCTACGATTGCTCCAACCACGGTCGCTGCCGGCTCGATGACGAGCAGCAGCCTTACTGCGATTGCCGGGACGGCTACTGGCCCAGCAGCGATGGTCTCGATTGCCTGGAGCCGAGTTGCAGCGGCGAGTGCGGAGTGCTGGGTTGCTGCGGTGATCATTGCTGCCGGCCCCGGCCCTCGAACTACCAGCCGGTGGGTCCCCTGCCGGAATCCGGCCCCTCCCTGTCGGCGGCCGGCAGCTTCGACACCGACACCGACTGCGCGGCCGGTTCGCGGCTGGGCGATTGCCAGCAGGTGGTCACCACCACCGGGCCCGACCTGTGCGTCTGCCGGGTGGGCGACCTGAGCGTGGGCGACCTCTCCGTCTCCGGTACCGCCGCCCTGGTGATCCTGGCCGCCGGCACCATCTCCGTCGACGGCACCCTGAATATATCCGCCAGTGGCGCTGCTTCCGGGCCCGGGGCCTCTTTCCCGGGGCAAGCCGTGGGGGCCATGCGCGGGGGCCGCGGTGGTTCCTTCGGCACCGCCGGGGGCAACGGCGGCGGCGAGCGGGGCAACCCGGCACTGGAACCGTTGCTGGGCGGCGAGGCCGGCCAGGATTCCTGCGGCGGCCGGAGCGGCGGCGGGGGCGGGGGATCGCTGCAGCTTGCCGCCGGCGAGACGGTAACGGTGACCGGCACCATCCTGGCCCTGGGCGGCGGCGGCCAGGGGGGAGGCTCTTCCACGGACGATCCCTGCTGCGGGGGTGCCGGGGGCGGCTCCGGCGGCGGGGTGATCATCGAGGCCCCAGTGGTGACCTTCAGCGGCGCCTTCTGGGCCACCGGCGGCGGCGGAGGAGGCGGCGGCAACAACCGTGGAGCCAGCGGCGGAGACGGCCAGGACGGCGACACCTCCGGGCAACCTGCGGCTGGAGGCGCCGGGCGCGACGGGGCCAGCTGCGCTCTCTACGGCGCCATAGAGGGCGGGGACGGAGGTGGCGGTTCTGACGGCAGCGGCCCGGGCGGAGACGGCCAGGCCAGCGACCAGAACATGTGCGACCCCGACCAACCCTACGTGGGCGGCGGCGGCGGCGGGGGAGGCGCCGGGCGAATCCGCATCAACACCGTCACCGGCAACCAGTGCTCCTGCAGCGGCACCATGGTTCCCGCGGCCAGCTTCGGATTCATGGGCGGTATCTGATGGTAGCCATCCCGGCGGGGCTATCTTGGGGGCGGCAGCAGCCGGTGCAGGTGACGTACCGCCCAGCGCGTCCAGTCGGGGGAGGGGGCCACCAGGATGAAGCGTTCCAGCGCCCGCACCGCCCGGTCCCAGTCTCCCCGGTGTTCGTGTATCATGGCCAGCAACAGGTGTGCTCCCGCCAACCCGGCCCGGTTGTGCGCCAGGGCCTGGAGCTGTTGCCTGGCCTCGAGGGCCTGCTCG
>QMME01000054.1 GCA_003647095.1 Deltaproteobacteria bacterium | reverse complement strand
GCATGTTGGTCACGCCGTAATGCACTACTCCCTGGTAGAGAAAAGTGGGGTTGTCGTGAGTTGTGGGTTTCATGGTTTCGATGCAACCGCCCTGGTCCACGGCAACGTCGACAATGACCGAGCCCGCTTCCATCTCGCCCACCAGGCTCTCCGGTACCAGCTTGGGTGCCCGGGCCCCGGGAATGAGTACAGCGCCAACGACCAGGTCGGCCTGGCGTACCGATCGGGCGATGGTTTCCGGGTCGGAATACAAGGTGGTTACCCGTCCGGAGAAGACATCGTCGATGTAGTTGAGAGTGTCGAGATTGATGTCCAGGATGTCCACCTCGGCCCCCAGGCCCACGGCCATCTTGCAGGCGTTCATGCCTACCACCCCGGCGCCGATGATGGTCACCCGGCCGCGCCTGACCCCGGGAACTCCTCCCAGCAGGATACCCTTGCCGCCACGTTCTTTCTCGAGGGTCGCGGCGCCCACCTGGATGGACATGCGCCCGGCTACCTCGCTCATGGGCTTGAGCAGGGGCAGGCGACCGTCGTCTTCCTGGATGGTTTCGTAACCGATGGCGGTACACCCTGACTCGAGCAGACGCTCGGTGAGAGCCGGAGCCGCGGCCAGGTGCAGGTAGGTGTAGATTATATGGCCCTGCTTGATGAAGTCGAATTCCTGCTCGATGGGCTCCTTGACCTTGACGATCATTTCCGCCTGAGACCACACCTGCTCGGCCGAATCCAGCAGGTTGGCACCGGCATCGCGGAAGGCCTGGTCGCTGATGCCACTGCCGATACCGGCCCCGCGTTGCACCAGGACCTGGTGTCCCCCATGTACCAGTTGCCGGACTCCAGCGGGGACCATCCCCACCCGGTACTCTCTCACCTTCACTTCCTTGGGAACGCCGATTATCACCGGGGGCCTCCTTTCTGGCCGGAAATGCTGCCGCGTTCGTCCAGTTCGAACACCTGGCCATCGTATGCCAGCTCGACGCCTGGGGGAAGATCCTTTTGCACCTGATCGTGGTCGATCAGGTGCGACAGGTGGGTCAGGACTGTGCGGCGTGCCTGCAGGCGCTGAGCCAACTCCACCGCTTGATCTATGGACAGATGGGTTGGATGTGGCCGGGGGCGCAGGGCATCGAGCACCAGCACCTGCAGATCGGCCAGCAGCGGCAGGGATTCATCGGGCAGGCGGTTGGTGTCGGTCAGGTAGGCGAAGTCTCCTATGCGCCAGCCCAGCACCGGCAGGCTGCCGTGCCACAGGGGTATCGGCACGATGGTGGTTGCGAACAATTCAAAGGGGCCTTCTACCTGGTGAGGCTGCAAGAAGGGTCGGAAAGACTCCCCCGGCTCGCTGGCAAAAATGTAGTCGAAGTAGGAGGTGATGCGACTGATGGTATCCCGGTTGCCGTAACAGGGGATCTCGTGCAGGTGGCGCAGGTTGAACACCCGTAGTTCATCGATACCATGGATGTGGTCGGCATGGGCATGGGTGTAGAGCACGGCATCGATGCGCGCAATGCCGAAGCGCAGGGCCTGCTGGCGCAGGTCAGTGGCGGTATCGATAAGTAACGCGCGCTGGTTGAATTCCACCAGGGCCGAGCAACGCAACCGCCGGTTGCGGGGATTGTCGGAAGTGCACACCGGGCAGGTACAGCCGATGACCGGCACACCCGAAGAAGTTCCGCTGCCCAGCAGGGTAACCCGCATGGGTAGGGAAGCTAGCAGAGGCGAGAGAGGGACGCAACCTCCCTCGTCACTTGTGGCCCATGCCTCCGCTTATGGCCTTGAGCATCTCGATGGGGATGGGGAACACCACCGTGGAGGAGTTCTCCGAGGATATCTCCATCAGGGTCTGCAAGTAGCGCAGTTGCAGGGCGGCAGGCTCCTGCTGGATGACGGCGGCGGCCTCGGCCAGCTTTTTTGATGCCTCGTATTCGCCCGCGGCGTGGATCACCTTGCCGCGCCGCTCGCGCTCGGCCTCGGCCTGGCGGGCCATGGCCCGCTGCATCTCCGCCGGCAGGTCGACGTGCTTGATCTCCACCTTGGCCACCTTCACTCCCCAGGGATCGGTGTCGGCGTCGAGAATCTCCTGCAGGCGCTCGTTGAGCTGTTCGCGCTTGGTGAGCAGCTCGTCAAGTTCCACCTGGCCAAGGACCGAACGCAGTGTGGTCTGGGCCAGCTGGCTGGTGTTGTAGAGGTAGTTGTCCACTTCCAGGATGGCCTTTTCCGGCTGCATCACCCGCATGAACACCACCGCGTTGACTTGCACGGTGACGTTGTCCTTGGTGATGATGTCCTGGGGAGGGACATCGCGGGCGATGGTGCGCAGGTCCACTTTCACCAGCTGATCGACGAAGGGGATGATCCACTTCAGGCCCGGGCTCTTGATCCCCGAGTACTTACCCAGCCGGAATATCACGCCCCGCTGGTACTCGTAGATCTGGCGGAATCCCATAATGATGAACAAGCCCACCAGGATGACCGGTAACAATACGGCGTACGATGGCATTTGCCTACCTCCCGTCGGGGTCGCCGGACAGGCCCCCCGCTTCCATTACTGGTTTTTTCCCTTCACGTGTAGCAGTAGTCCTTCGGCCCTTTCCACCACCACCTTGGCTCCCTTGGCGATGGGTTGGGTGCTCACCGCTCGCCAGTGCTCGCCCCGCACGAACACCTGTCCTCCCTCGCTGTTGATGTCGCTGCGGGCCTGCCCTTCGAGCCCCACCATGCCTTCCATGCCGGTCTCGATGCGCCGGCGCTGGGTCCTGATGACCTTGTAGCCGATGAACACGATTCCCAGCGCCAGCATTACCACGGTGGGAATCATGACGCTCCAGTCGACGGAGAGGGTGGGGTCCAGGTAATGGGGCTGGCTGGCCGGGTCCACCAGCATGATTCCACCCAGCAGCAGCAATATCGAGCCGCCAATGGCCAGCATTCCGTAACTAGTCACGAAGGCCTCCGCGATCAACAGGCCTACCCCGGCCAGCACCAGCAACAGGCCGCCGATGCTCACCGGGAGAACCTGCATGGAGATGAGGGCCAGCAACAAGCACAGACCTCCTACCGCCCCGGGTACGATCAGACCCGGGTGATAGAACTCCATGGCGATACCGCCCAGGCCGATGAGGAACAACAGGTAGAGCAGGTTGGGGTGGGCCAGGGCGCCCAGCAGCTTCTGCTTGAGGCTCTTGCCCCAGCGCTCTACCCGGGCCCCGGTGGTATGCAGGGTGACCGTCCGTTCGCGTCCCAGCTTGACCTGGCGACCGTCTATTTTCTTCAGCAAGTCGTCGAGATCTTCGGCAACCAGATCGATCACCTTGAGCTGCACCGCCTCGTCGGCGGTTATCGACGCCGATTCCCGTACCGCCTTTTCCGCCCATTGTTCGTTACGGCCACGCTCCCTGGCGATGGAGCGAATGAAGGAGACGGTGTCGTTGGTGACCTTCTCCTGCATGATGTCCTGTTGCTTCTGCTTCTGTTGCTGTTCATCCTTCTTGTCGTTGCCCCCGCCGGGCAGGCCGGGCAGGCCGCCCAGCATGACGGGATGGGCCGCACCGATACGGGTGCCCGGGGCCATGGCGGCCACGTGCCCGGCCATGGTTATGAAGGTGCCGGCCGAGGCTGCCTGGGCCCCCTTGGGGCTGACGAACACCACCACCGGCAGCGTGGCCGAGAGAATACCCTTGACGATGTCCTGGGTTTCGTCGAGCGCCCCGCCGGGTGTATCCATCTCGATCACCAGGGCGGTAATGTGCTCGCTGGCGGCTCGCTCCATGGCATCGGTAAGGTACTCGGCCGCGCCCAGGAAGATACCGCCGTGGACGGTGACAACTGCAACCACCGGCCGGGCCGCCTCCCCGCCGGTGTCGTCGGCGGGTGGAGGAGCGGCCAGCGAGGCACCTACCACCAGCAACCACAGTCCCATGCCGGACATGACCAGCCGGCGGCGGAATTTCCTGCCTGCCAGGGAGGATATCATCTTGATTGCTCCGCATGGCCGGGAATCCGGGCCATTACCTTCTGCACGTCCTGCCAGACCTGTTTCTTGGCCGCGGGATTGCGTAGCAGGTAGGCAGGGTGGTAGGTGGGAAGAATCTCCGCCCCGCAGGGATGGGCGAAGAAGCGTCCGCGCAGCTTGGACATGGAGGCCTTGGAGCCGATCAGGTAACGCGAGGCGGTGGCTCCCAGGGCGATGATGAAAGCCGGGCGGATTATCTCCAGTTGCCGGCTGAGGAACTGCCCGCAGGTGAGCATTTCGTCGTCGCGGGGAACACGGTTATCGGGGGGACGGCACTTGACCACGTTGCAGATGTAGCACTCCTCGCGGGAAAAGCCCATGGCGGCGATGATACGGTCGAGCAACTGGCCGGCCCGGCCCACAAAGGGACGGCCGCTGGCGTCTTCGTCACGGCCCGGCCCCTCGCCGGCGAATACCAGGCGCGCGGCCGGGTGTCCCTCGCCGAAGACCAGTTGGTTGCGCCCGCGATGCAGGCGGCAGCGCTGGCAGTCGCCTATTTCCTGGCGCAGGGCTTCCAGCTGTTTCCGGGCCTGGGCGGGATCGGGAGGCGCCGGCAAGCCGCCGGCCGATTCGGCTTCATTGGCGGATGCCGGGGTGGTAAACAAGGTAACCTGGATGTCCGTTCCAGAGTCTGCCTCGCCATCGTGCCGGGAGTCCAGGTTGACACGAGCATTTTCCTGGGCCAGCAGGCGCTGGCGTTCTCCAAAGCGAAGCCGGTCTGCCGAAGCCGGACGCGCGGGATGGGACGGGTCACCTGCCGGGGTGCTCGCCGGGGCGACGGCCGGCAGCAGGCGAACCCCGGCGTCCAGCCACCAACGCAGGTAATCGGCCAGCTGCCGGGCGACTTGCCGGGGCCCCTGTTCGTTCCACTGTTCGGTCATTTGATCTCCCGCCTGGTTTGACCCGGCTCTGTTGCCCGGTATAACATCATCACCGTATGGGTACAAGCTCATTTCATCCCGGGTTGACGCTGGTGGTGCTTTTTCTGGTACTGCTGGCGGGGGAGCATTCGGCCCTGGCCTGGGGTCCGGCCACCCACCTGGATTTCGGCCTGCAGGTGCTCAAGGAGCTGTTATTGTTGGCTCCGCCGGTGGCCGCCCTGATCAGGCGCTTCCCCCTGGATTTTCTCTACGGTACCCTGGCTCCCGACATCACCGTGGGCAAGAACCTGTCCCCCTACGCCCTGCACTGCCACAACTGGCGGGTGGCCCGCTCGGTACTGGAACTGGCCGAGCGCGATCACCTGCGGGCTTTTGCCTGGGGCTACCTGTCACACCTGGCTGCCGACATCGTGGCCCACAACTACTTCGTGCCCTTCAAGATGGTACAGCATTTCCACCGGCGCCGGGCGGCGCATGCCTACTGGGAGATTCGTTTCGATACCTGGGTGGGAGAGGAGACCTGGCAGGTGGCCCGGACCTTGTCTACCCGGGCCTTCAGGGAGCACGATAGTCACCTGCGTAACATCATCGTCGGACCGCTGTTTTCATTTCCGGTGAACAAGCAGATATTCAATTCCCTGATGCTGGCCAACCGGCTGCTACGCCGGAGGCAGGCGGTACGCGCCGTGCAGCGCAATGCCAGCCTGGTTCTCGATGCCGGGGAGGTGGAAGAGTGTCGGCGGCTGTCGCTGGAGAGGATGCGGGCCCTGCTGCGGGATGGACTGGATGCGGAGATCCTGCAAGTAGATCCCACCGGACATCGCAACCTGCTCATCGCCCGGCAGTTGCACCGCGACCTGTACCAGTGGCAGCGCCAGGAACAGCTGATCGATCGCCGGCTGGTAGAGCGGATATACCGGCCGCTGTTCCGGGCCTCACTGGATGCCCGGCTGGAACTGCCTGCGGCCACCGAGCTGCTCCAGGCCCTGGAGCAGGGACCGGAAATTCTGGCAGGGGCGGGTAGAGGGCAGGCTGCACGGCGGCCGGGACCTCGTTCCTGGATGTTGTTGATGGCCCGGGCCAAGCGACGCTGGAGAAAGCCGAGCGCCAGCCGGCGCCAGAAGGCCTGGCGCCAGCTGATGCCTCGGGGGCTGTTCGAAAAAGTCTCCCGGCGCCGTCGCCGGAAGCGCAAGCGTTAGCGCGGGAGCATGCCGCCGGGAAAGAGTCGGGGTTAGCCCCGCTTGCGGCTGGAGGTACGCCTCCCAGGCAACAGTCTTTCCACCCGGTCGAGGATCTGTTCCGCCACCTCTTGCTTGGGCAGCAAGGGCAGGCTGTCGACGCGGTCCTGCCCCCTGCCGAGGATGTGTACCTGGTTGTCGTCGCTGCCGAAACCGGAGCCGGCCTGGCCCACGTCGTTGGCGACGATCATGTCGAGGTTCTTGTCAGCCAGCTTGCGGCGGGCTTCGCCCAGGGGCGAGCCCGTCTCGGCGGCGAATCCCACCAGCAGGGGCCGGTGCTTGCGCTTGCCGGCCGCGGCCAGGATGTCTGTGGTTGGCTGCAGCTCGATTGTCAGGTTCTTGCCGGCTTTCTTCAACTTTTTTCTGGCTGGCCGGCTGGGAGCGTAGTCGGCCACGGCGGCGGTCATTATCAACACGTCGCTGCCGGCCAGCCGGCGACTCACCTGGCGGGCCATCTGGGCCGCGGTCTCCACGGCCACCAGTTCCACGTCCCAGGGGGCGGTCAGGGAGGTGGGTCCGCTGATCAGGCACACCCGGGCCCCGCGCCGCCGGGCCGCCCGGGCCAGGGCGTAGCCCATCTTGCCGCTAGAGCGGTTGGCGATCACCCGCACCGGATCGATTGGTTCGTGGGTGGGTCCGGCGGTGACCAGCAACCGGCGACCGGACAGGCTGCCGGGGCCAAGCAAGCAGCGGGAAGCCTGGAACAGCTCCGCCGGCTCGCTCATCCGTCCCGTTCCCTCCTCGCCGCAGGCCAGCTGGCCGGAAGCGGGACCTACCACCTGGAAGCGTTTCAGGGAACTGAGAATTTTCATGTTGCGGCGGGTAAGCTCGTTTTTCCACATGCGCGTGTTCATGGCCGGGGCCAGGAGTACCGGGCAGGTGCTGGCCAGCACCGAGGAGGTGAGCAGGTTGTCAGCCAGACCGTGGGCCAGCTTGGCCAGGGTATTGCCCGTTGCCGGGGCAATGATGATCAGCTGGGAATCACGGCCCAGGTCGATGTGGGTCATGCCGGAGGCGGCCAGCTTGCCGCCTCGCCCGACCTCGACAGGACGACCCGTCAGTGCCTGGAAGGTGAGCGGCCCCACCAGCTCGGCGGCGGCCTCGGTCATTACCACCTGGACGCGGGCGCCGTCCTTGACCAGCAAACGGGCCAGTTCACAGCTACGGTAGGCGGCGATGCCACCGCTTACGCCCAGCAGCACCGTCTTGTCGCGGCATAGTTGCATTTTCCCTCCACGCTTCAGTGGCGCAGCCACAGTTTCCAGTGACCGTCGATTTCTATCAGGAAAAAAGGCATGGGTCGAGGGGCATCGTTCCTGCCCGGTACCGAAAAACTGGCATGGATTACCGCCAGTACCAGCCGGCGGCGGTTTTTCTTGCCCCGGGGCAGAACCAGTACATCTGCCAGGCGCGCCTGCTTCAGCGACACCCCGGAGTTCAACTCGGCGGAGAACCCCCGCAGGAAGTCCTCGAGGCGACGCTGGTAGCCGGCGTCGTCCACCCGCCAGCGGGCAAAGCTCTTCAACTCCTTCACATCCAGCATGAGCTGGCGTGCCCGGCCCAGGTCTTTTTTCTCCAGTGAGCGGTACAGGTTGAGGAATGTCTGGCGGGCCGAACGGGGGCTCTCGTCTGCCCGCAGCGGCATGCCGGCCAGCAGCACCAGCAGGATCGTGGCTAACCTGTTCATTAGGCTACCTCCGAGTTGCGGCCGGATCTCGCGGGGAAACCCGGCCGGCCGGGGAATTATCACTTGCCCGGGTCACCGGGCGCAAGGTAGTTTCGATACCTGGTAGCGCTGGCAAGCATGGCCGCCCCGGGAAGGTGATGGCAGAACAACGACAATACCAGAAGCTGGTCAGTCGCCTGGGTGAGCTGGAGAGCGTGGTGGTGGCGTTCTCGGGCGGGGTGGACAGTAGCCTGTTGCTGGCGGCCTGCGTGGATGCCCTGGGACGGCGTGCCTTGGCAGTGACCGGCAGGTCCCCGTCGTTGCCGCAGCGTGAGCTGGAGGCCGCACGGCAGCTGGCCCGGGAGATCGGTGCCCGCCACCTGGTGATCGACACCGATGAGATGCAGGACCAGCGTTATCTAGACAACACTCCCGAGCGATGCTTTCATTGCAAGCGCCACCTGTTTGCGGCCCTGCGACAGGTTGCCGAGAGGGAGGGTTTGCGGCACGTGGTCGAGGGCAGCAATGCCGACGACAGCGGCGATCACCGGCCGGGCCTGCGCGCGGTGGAGCAATTACGAGTGATATCGCCACTGCGGGAGCTGGGACTCGACAAACAAGCCGTACGTACCCTGGCCAGGTACCGGGGCCTGTCGGTATGGGACAAGCCCGCCGCTGCCTGCTTGGCCTCGAGAGTGCCCTATGGCAGCACGATAACGGCGGAGCGACTGCACCGCATAGAAATCGCCGAGGCCTTCCTGGACGATCTCGGCTGCCGGCAGATCCGGGTTCGGGACCACAACGGAGTGGCGCGCATCGAGCTGGATGCCGCCTCGTTGGAAAAACTGCTGGATGCCGCGGTGCGCGAGCAGGTGGTGCACAAGCTGAAGTCGCTGGGATTTTCCTGGGTCACCGTGGACCTGGAAGGCTTTCGCTCCGGGTCCATGAATGTCGGACTTTCCGGGCAGCGGCACTGAAGCAAGGTGACGGCAGGTGGCGGAAGCGAACGGACTGGTGAGGTTGGGAACGAGAATGCCACGAAGGGACGAGGGCGGCGCCTGACGACAACAATGTTGACACGCCGTCTCGCTGGGCTAGAGTGTTGCCAGGGCCGACAGCGGCCAGCCAGCGGAGATGTCGCCAGCGGATCGCGGCCGGGTGGCGGCTGCCGCCCGTTACACGGGAGGGTATCATGCGTGAAGGACCATCGCTCGCCTCGGTGATTCTCACTTCCATCATCACCTCGATCATCACTGCCGTGATCACGGTGCTGCTGGTGCAGCGCCTGGGGTTGGGAGGGGCCGGTGAGATCGTGCCCGATCTCACCGGCCTGAGCCAGGCCGACGCCCGGGCCAACGTCGAGGGCAAGGGGTTTATCTTCCTGATCTCCGGGCGCAAGCCTTCTCCCACGGCGGTGGCCGGCACCGTGCTCAGCCAGTCGCCGCCGCCGGGCAGCCGGGCCAAGTCCGGGGCCACCATTTCCGTTACCCTGGCCGGCGAGACTCCCCGGGTCCCGGACCTGGTGGGCCGGTCGGTGGCCGAGGCCACGGTGTTGCTCGAACAGGCGGGGTTCAAGATCTCGGTAGGTCCGGAAACGGCCTCCGACAAGGTGCCCGAGGGCAAGGTGGCCAAGCAGGAACCGGCAGCCGGGTTGCCCTACGAGCCGGGCCGTACCATCGTGGTCAACCTCTCCAGCGGACCGGAGCAGAAGCCGGTGCCCAAGGTCACCGGCATGGGCCTGAACCGCGCCAAGCGCCTGCTCGAGGAAGCCGGCTTCAAGGTCGGCAAGACCACCTATCGCTACGATGAGGACTGGAGCCCCTACGTGGTGCTGGGCCAGCAGCCAAGGGCCGGTGACAAGGCCCGGCCGGGATCGGCAGTCGACCTGGTAGTCAACGAGGATTGAACCTGGGGATTCTCCTCTTTCCGGCCCGTCCGCTTCGCGGTTATTGCTTGATGGCCCAGCTTTCGGTCACCATCTGCAGGCCGTTGATGCCTCCCACGGCGATGATGCGTGAAAACAGCCGTACCATGCCGAAGTAGGCCCGTTCGCTATCCATGTGACCCGCCGCCGAACCGTCCTTGAGCACCACGTGGGCGGCGTCGGCCGGAGCGATGTCGAAGGGCGCGCCCCAGACGTGCCGGTCGGCCGTCACCGAGCCGGTGGCGATGTTCTCGGCGCTGGCGCCGCCGAAGCCGAACACGTAGTCGATGTAGAGCAGGCCTTCCAGGCCCCAGAGGGTGTGGTTGCCGGCGGTGTCCACCTGCAGGGTCCAGGGCGACAGTTGGCCCAGCGGCGCGGCCTGGGGGTCTTCGTTGACGGTGCAGACCTCGTAGGTGTCCAGGCCCTGGCTGTTGTTGGGTGTGCTCAGGCGGTCATCGCCTTTCACGGCCACCAGGTAGATGTCCTCGTCGGGGCCCTTGTTGCCGCGCGGGTGCCAGAAGCACACCGGGTCGAAGCCGTCGCAGTTCTGGTCGATGAAATCGTCGCACCAGTCGAAGGCGCCCGGGTGGATGGTGGGATCCTGGTCGTTGCAGTCGGTGCCGCCGCAGGTATCGTCTTCGTAACCGTCGCCGTCGGCGTCGGGGCAGCCGCAGGCGGGGTCGTCGCCGTCGCAGTTCTGGTCGATGCCGTCTTCGCAGATCTCGCTGGCCCCGGGATGGATGTTCGGGTCGTTGTCGTCGCAGTCGGTGCCGCCGCAGGAATCGTCCTGGTAGCCGTCACCGTCGGCGTCGGGGCACTGGCAGGCCGGGTCGATGCCGTCGCAGTCCTGGTCGATGCCGTCTTCACAGGTGTCTTCGGCCCCGGGATGGATGTCCGCGGCATTCTCGGGACTGCAGCCGGGGCTGGACTCGTCGCCGCTGTCGCAGCAGTCACTGCCGCCGCAGTCGGCCGCGGAGATGAAGCCGTCGCCGTCGGCGTCGGTGGTACAGTCGCAGGGGGTGTCCTGGCCGTCGCAGTCCTGGTCGATGCCGTCGCCGCAGATCTCGTCGGCCCCGGGATGGATCTCCGGGTCGAGATCGTCGCAGTCGCTGCCGCCGCACTCGATGTCCTCGTAGCCGTCACCATCGACGTCGTCGCAGCGCTGGGGTGGCTCACCGCCCCCGGAGGGGTTTTCCATGCGCCCCTGGCTGGTTACCAGGGCGAACCAGGCCCGGGGCACCTGCAGCAGTTCGGGCTCCAGGTTCCAGTCGCCGTCGGTATCACCTGAAGGAATTAGCTCACCAGTGAGCAGGTCGATTTCCGCCCGCTCCACGGTGTTCAGGTAGTCGACGCCGTCGGTGTTGTCGGGGCGGCCGCCGGCGGCGTAGAGAAAGGCCCGCTGTAGCGGCGGGGTGTCGGGATCGTCGTCGTCGTCGAAGGGCAGGGTGACGATGAGACTGCGGTGCCCCTCCCTGGCCTGGTGCAACTCGAAGGGGTTGCCATCGCCATCTTCGAGAACCCGCCACTTCGACAGGCTGCCGGGAGGCAATGGCCGCACGCCGTCGGGAGCCACGATGTCGGCGGACGTGGATCCGCTGTCGACGTAGTTGGTGGTACTGTTGCCGGTGAGCAGGCGATGGGTGATACCGCTGTCGTCATCGACGGTCTGGGTACGATAGATGTTGTAGGTCTGGGCGTTGGGAACCGGATCCCAGTTCAACTCCAGGGCGTTTTCCCCGGCGGCCACCTCCGCGACCAGGGGATAGCTGGCCAGGGTCTCGCCGAAGTCGGTCACCGCCGTTACCCGGTAGGTCCACTTGCCCACGGCCAGGGAACCACCGTTGACGTTGATACCGCGGGCGCGCAGGTTGGCCGGGGCCGGGGTGTAGGGGCCGGTGCCGTCGTCGGTGAAGCTGGTGCCCGGCACCTCGACGGCCAGGCGCCGCTCGGTCTGGCTGCGGCCGTCGGCGGCAGGGGTGCGGTAAACCACGTAGCTGGTGGCGCCGTCCACCGGGGCCCAGTGAATGGTGAGCGACCCGCCGGTATCGCGGGCTATGGCCTCCTGGCTGGGCAGGCTCTCGCCCCAGGGGCCCACCGCCGCCACCTGGTAGTACCAGGAGCCGCGGGGCAGGCTGCCGCCTGCTCCGGGGACCGGGTGGGCGTTGAGGTAGGGCATGGTGTCGATGCCCAGGATTTCGGCCATCTCGGTGGTGCGCAGGGCGGTGATGCCGTTCGCGGTGCCGCCCACGGCATAGAGGTAGGGACCGATGCGGGCAACCGACAGCCCCGCCCGGGGTTGGTTGAGGGTGTTGGGGCGGCGTTGCCTGCCGAACAGCTGTTCGGACTGCTGCCAGACACCGGGTTCACCGAAGACGCTGACCTGGGTGTACTCCACGGTGTCGAGCTCGTTGCCGGTGTCGTCCAGCCCGCCCACGGCATAGATGTAGCCGGAGCCGAAGATGTCGAAGCCGTAGTCCACACCCAGCTTCCAGCGGCCCTGCTGCATGCTCGACTCGGGAAAGATCACCCAGCCCTCGGAGTCCTGCAGCTTGCCGTCGGCGCTCGAGGTCACCGAGAACAGGTAGAAGACGTCCCACTGGCCGTCGGGATTGGTAACCTTGACCGGGTAGGAACCGTTGCCTGCGTTCTGGCCGCCCGGGGAGGCCAGCAACTCACCGGAGGCGGCGTTCTGGTCGTCGGTGGCCAGGGCCTGTTCGCCGCCCCCGGGCAGCAGCAGAGATACCAGCGCGCCGGCCTGGAAGTTGCGCCCGTAGACGCCCAGGGCGGTTGTGCCGGTGTTGAACTCGTTGCCGGGCAGGCGCATGGGTGAGATGTAGGTTATCTGCGGCGGCGGGGTGGCGGTTACCTCGAAACGCCCGGACCACTCGGCACCCTGGCCGTCGGGGTTGGAGACCTGCACCCGGTAGAGCCCGGCCGGCATGCGAGCCGATTCCACGGGAATGATGGCGGTTAGCGTCTGCGAGTCGGTGAAGGCCACCTGCCGGGCCTCGAAGACCCGGCCGGGGTCCGATTCCAGCACCCAGCGCACCCCGGGGGTGGAGAGGAAGTTCGAGCCCTGCACGGCGATGGCCCGGTCGGAGAGCACGCCGTCGGCCGGGTCGCCCTGCCAGGCGAAGGGCGGGACCACGTCGTCGACCTGCGGCGGCGGGTTGGCAGAGACCAGGTAGGACTTGGCCAGGGTGTCGTTGCTGCCGTCGGGGTTGGTGACGGTGACGTCGTACAGCCCCAGGGGACGTGCCGGGTCGGCGGGGATCACCCCGGTGATGGTGGCCTGGTCGGCCACGGCAACGCCGGTAGGAGTGAAAGTGGTGTTGGCATCGTCGGAGTTGGTAAACAGCACCGTAACCCCGTTAACCCTCCAGAGTTCTACTGTTTCCATCGATACTAGTGGGCACTGGTGGAGAAATCAAACAGCACAGGGTTGCCAGGCAAAGGTAACTATTATAATCCTGGAAGGGCCGGAACAGCAGGCGCGAACAAGACGGGTGGCAAGGATGAAACCATACCAGCGGCAGGTTGGTCCCTACTGGCTCGAGGCCCATCTGGCCACGGGCGGCATGGGCAAGGTCTTCCTGGCCTCGCAGGAGGTGGCCGGTGCCGAGCGACTGGTGGTTCTCAAGGTACTCGACGAGAGATTTCGTGACGACGAACCCACCAAGGCCATGTTTCGCGATGAGGCCCGTCTGCTCGAGTTGCTACATCATCCCAACATCGTCGTTGCCTACGGGTCGGACGTGCTCGACGACATGCCCTACATCGCCCTGGAGTACCTGGCCGGCGATAATCTCTCGGTGGTGGCACGTCGTGCCCGGCACCACGGGCGCCCTCTGAGCCTGTCGCTGATTGTCCGGGTGGCGGTGCAGGTGGCCAATGCACTCGATTACATTCACAACGCCAGCGATGAGCAGGGCCGGCGTCTGGGGCTGATGCATCGTGATGTCAGCCCGCAGAACATCTTCATCCTTTACGACGGTCGGGTGAAGTTGCTGGACTTCGGCATCGCCTGGTCGCGCAGGCGGGAGGCGCGTACCGCCACCGGAATGCTAAAGGGAAAGCTCCGCTACATGTCACCCGAGCAGGTGGAGATGAAGACGCTCGATGGCCGCTCGGACCTGTTTTCCCTGGGAGTGGTGTTGTGGGAGCTGGTGGCCGGGGACAAGCTCTTCGATGCCGAAAGCGACTACCAGATCATGAAGCAGATCTGCGAGTTGCCGCTGCCCTCGCCACGCCGGCGGCGGGCGGAGATTCCCGAGCGTGTCGAGGCCATCATCATGAAGCTGTTGCAACGCCATCCCCATCAGCGCTTCCAGTCGGCGGCCGAGCTGCGCGGGGAACTGATGGAGTTGCTGCTGGGTGAACTGGCCGGTTCGCCGGCGGACGAGATCGCCACCTGCGCCAGCGAACTGCTGGCGGAGCGGCGGCGTACCAAGGAGCGCCTGATTGCCAACATCCGCAAGCGCGGCGACCTGCAGACTTTCTTGTTCGGAGACTTGCAGGAGCGTGACGAAAACTCGGCAACCAGCGACAAACGCTTGCTGCACCGGAGCGGCGACGGGAACACCGGCACCGGGTCTGCGGCCGATACGGGCGGTGGCGATGCCCAGCCGCCGGAAGAGGTACAGAAGGAAGCGAGATCTGGCAACAGCTTGAGATGGAACCTGGCGACAGCCGCCTTGCTGGGCATGGCTCTGCTGGTCTGGCTGGTCTGGCCTTCTGGACAGGTTGCTGGTACCTCCCCCGACACGCTTGATTCGGGCCTGTCCCCGGACGCAGACGCAGCAGACGCGGGCCTGTCCCCGCATAAAACAGCGCAATCACAAGTAGTTATCGGCAAGATCGACGGGAGCCCCGATGCTGGCCTGTCGCCCTCCGCTGCGGGCCTGTCCCCACAAAAAACTCAATCGTCACGGGCGGTTGCCGCCGATGCCGGGAACTCGGTCCTTCCGGGAGACGGAGATGCAGGTCTTGCCGGGCCGGCGGCGGTTCTGTCAGCGGCGGACGAGTCCAAGCCCGGGCCCGTCGGTTGGCTGCGACTGCGCACCCGCCCCCGGGTGGAAGTCTACATCGAGGGACGGCAGATAGGCATGACACCCGTGGACGATCTCGAACTTGCCCCCGGCGTCCACCGCTTGCGCCTGCTCAACAAGGAGGCCGGGGTGGACACCATCGTCAAGGTGCGCATCCGCCGCAACGAGATCACCTCCCAGGAATATATCTTTTAATGGCTCACAGCGCCCCGCGCAGGAAAAACACTACCTTGCGTCCCAGTCGCTCGCCACCGAAGTCGGGCTGGTCGGGCTGGGTGAATCCCGGCAACTCCCGGAAGCGGGTGCCCAGGAGGTTGAATCCCTCGACGCCGGCGCGTAGCTGGGCCGGCCCGGCAGGCAGTCGCCACTCCAACCGGGCGTTTAGCAGCAGATAGGCCGGTACTTCCAGCCTGACCATGGGATCGAGGATGCTTTGCGGCTGGCCCATGGTGCGCACGTGTCTGGAGGTATAGAAGGAACGTAACGCCAGCGACAGCCCGCTTGGCAGGCGCAGGTCGGCACCCGCGGCCAGGTGCAGCACCGGTTCGGAACTCGAGAACCGCCCGCTGTCCCGCCAGAAGATCTGGCGGTAGCCGGTCGTGAAGAAAAGGCGGAGATCGTCGTGAGGCCTGAACACCACCTGCAGGTCGATAGTGTGGCCGTTGGTGCCGTCGGTGTTGTTGGTGAAGCCGAAGCCGCCACCGTTGATGTTGGGAATACGCACCCCCCCGATCTCGATGTAGTCCATCTGTTCAGGATCGTAGCTGAAGCCGATGGAGTGCCGGTACCAGTTGTATGCGAAGTCCAGGTGCAGCTCCAGTGACTCGTCGAAAAATTTGCCCTGGTAGCCCAAGTCGATGCTGTCGATGGTCTGGTTGTCGAGAACGGGATTGGACACGTCCAGCTCGTCGATGTCGACGTCCCGTGGGTTCAGCTTGATGTGCAGGGACGACTCGAAGAAGGTCGGCTTGAGGAAGGCATGGGCATAGCCGAGGCGCAGGGAATGCTGGTTGCTGGGGGCGAAGACCACGGCGGCCCGGGGGCTGAGTTCGAACCGTGTCTTGGAGTTGTAGTCGTAGCGCAGCCCGGCGGTCAATAGCAGTGGGGGCAAGCTGGTTCCGGCCAGCTCGTTGAGCAGTTCGGCCAGGTCGAGTTCATCCTGTACAAAGGTGCCCACGCGGTGTTCGCGGTGGTCGGGTTCGACGAACGCCTCGGCATGGTAGGCATTGAACACGTACTCCACTCCCACGGTGAGACGGTTGAAAGGCAGCTCGAAGG
>QMME01000053.1 GCA_003647095.1 Deltaproteobacteria bacterium | reverse complement strand
GATGGCCCGCTCGATATCGTTGGCCATGACCAGCTTCTGGATCTGGGCCATGAAGGTGTCGGCGTTGACGTTGTACCTGAAGAAGATGAAGATGATGCGCTCGATAATGATGGCGATTCCCCAGGCCAGAGTTATGCAGTTGACGTAGATGAACGGACCGCCGGCATCGAAAAACTCGGCGATGGCGTTCATGATGCCGCCGCCCTCGCCCCCTTCCTCTGCGGCCCAGGCCACGGCCGGCACCAGCAACAGAAGACCCCACAACGCGTGCTTGAAGATGGCTTTCCTTGGTAGCATCGTCGCTCCTCCAGGCTTGCGCCCCGAACGGCCGTTCCCGTTCAGAACGGCTCTTTCTTGGCGGTCTGCTCGATCTTGGGTACCAGTTTCTTTTCCAGCTTGAATCCCTCGAAGTTCAGGTTGGACCTGGGCAGCAGGTACCATACTTCGGGCTTCTGGATCTTGCCTTCCACGCGGGTGACTTCCTTGATCACCACCTGCTTGACCTTCTTCTTGCCCTTGGCCGCCGCCGGCAGAACACAGGCCAGCAAGCCAATTGCCACCACCCACGGCCAGGAGCATTTCCGTTTCATAACCGCTCCTTTATACGTAATAACCGCCTGCCGGTCAAGGTTTCACCAGCCGAGTCGACGGTTATTTCTCATCGCCTCCCAGCTTGCCGCCGGGAACCGGTTCCTCGTCCTTACCGCCGCCCAGCTTGCCGCCCGGTGCCGGTTCGTCGTCCTTGCCACCGCCCAGCTTGCCGCCCGGTGCCGGTTCGTCGTCCTTGCCACCGCCCAGCTTGCCGCCCGGTGCCAGCTCCTCGTCCTTGCCGCCGCCCAGCTTGCCACCGCCGACTCCCTCGGCCTCCCGGCGCCGGCGTTCGAGCTCTTCCTGGCGCCTCTTTTCTTCCAGGCGCTTCTTCTCCAGCTCCGCCTGGCGTCGTTTTTCTTCTTCCCGGCGCTTGCGCTCGGCCTCGCGGCGTTTCTTTTCCTCCTCGCGCTTGCGCCGCCGCTGCTCGGCCTTGACGGCGCGCTCGTGCTTCTTGCGAGCCTCCTTGAGATACTCGGCCAGCTTGGGGTGCGACTGGCCGGTGCGCGAGAAAGACTCCAGGTACTTCACCGCGGCCTGGTAGCGCTTGATCTTGTCCAGTCCCGGTACCTCGTCATCGAGATAGAGCAGGCCCAGGTTGAACAGCGCCTCGGGCTGGTTGGCCTGGCGCTGGAGCACCTGCAGGTAGGCCTGCTCGGCGTCCTTGAACCGGCCCGCCCCCCGCAAGGCATTGCCCAGGTTCAGCAGGGCCGCCAGAAAACCGGCATCCTGCGCTACCGCCTGGCGAAACTGCTCGGCGGCCGCCTGGTAGTCGTGGGCCCGGGCATAGAGCACTCCCAGGTTGTTACGGGCCTCGGCCAGGCTGCCGTCGAGTTCGACGGCCTTCTTGAAGGCGGCAATGGCGGCCGAGGTGTTGTCCATGTCCAGGTAGACGAATCCCAGGCGGTTGAAGATCCGGGCGTCGCTCTCGTCGATTTCCTTGGCCTTGAGCAGGATCCTCTCCGCCAGTTCCAGCTTGCCCCACAGGTGGTAGGCCCGGGACAGGTTGAGCATGGCGTCGGTATTGCGTTCGTCGACCGCCAGCACCCCCTTGGCCTGCTCGGCGGCCTGCTCCAGGCGACCCATTTGCAGCAACACGTCGCTGAGGTGGTTGCGCAGGGCCAGGTCGCGCGGCGAGACCCGCACCGCCGCCGAAACGGCCTGCAGGGCGGCCCGGGTTCGGCCCGTGCGCAGCAACAGCCGTGACAGGTTGATCACCGACTCGGCGTGGCTGGGGTTGATGGCCAGCGCCTGGCGATAGGCGGCCTCGGCCTGGCGCAGTTGACCCGTTCTTTCCAGCAACACCGCCTTGTCGTAATAGCAGGGTGCGCACCTGGCCTGGCTGGATATGGCCTGGTCGATCAGGCTCATGGCCCGTTGCGGGTCGCTGGCGGCGGTCTCGGCCGCCGTGGCCAGCAGGCCGGAAGTCTGTTCGTCGAGTGCCGCCGGCTGCGGCGGCGCAGCCGATTGTTGTTTGCCTTTTTCCTCCTGGGCGGGTGCAGGTGCCGCGGCCACTACCGGCTTGTCCTCTTCCGTCAGGGGAGTAGCGATCTGTTCCTGCTGCTCGGCGGCAGGTTGTTCGTCGGGCTTGCTCTCGGCCACCGGCTCCGGCCCCGAGGCACAGCCACCGCCGCCGGCCAGCAGTGCCAGGCCGGGCAACAACGCCAAGGTGAGCCATTTACGCCGCATCCCGGTTCCTCACTTGCCCGCCGGCTTGATACCCACCTGGGCGGCCTGCAGCAATGGCAGGGGGGCCAGCCGGTCCAGCACCAGTCTTTCCAGTGGCTTTTTCTGCAAGGGGTACTTGAGGGGTTCGTAGCGGTTCAGGCTGGCATAAGCCAGATCCGTCCACTTGTTCACCACCTTGAATTCCCTGGACTTGTCCATTGTCACCTGGTACGCGGCCACCGCCTTCTTGATGGGCGCCTCGGCCAGTTCCTCCAGCTTGCCCTTGTAGATGTCGCACTCTTCCTCGTTCAGGCCCTTGGGACAGGGCGAGTCGACCAGGACATCGGCGAAGTTCTGGTACAGGTAGCCCAGCCGGTAGTATGCGGCCAGGGTCCACTGCACGCGCTTGTAGGCAAACACCGCCTGGTAGCGCCTTTCCATCTTCTTGAGAGACTCGGCCTTGATCACCAGCGTCTTCTTGAGCTTGCGCGGCGAGACCTCGAAAGTGATCCTCTCGTAGCTCTTGAGTGCCGACTCCGCCAGGCGGAACTGGGCCCGGGCGGCGGCCTCGGCCCCGGGACCGCCGGCGGGCAGCTTCAGCTTGCGGTACTTGTCGATGGTGGCGACATAGGCCTTGCTGGCGCGACGCCAGTCTCCCAGTTCGTCCCAGGCCTGGGCGATCTTGCCCTGGGCCTCGACCAGGCGCTGGTACTGCTCGCGGGTCCGCCGGTAACGGCGCTGGAAGCGGGTATACACGGCAATGACCTGGCGCCAGTCCTGGCATTTTTCCATCATCAGGCCGGCCCGGAAGAAGTTGTCGGCGGCATCGGGCCGGTCGGGAAAGAGTCGGGCATAGCGCTCGTACTGTTGCGCGGCCTTGCGGTATTGCTGGTCGCCTTCCAGGGCCACGGCGGCGTTGTAGAGGGCATCGGCCCGCAGCTGGGAATCGGGATAGCGATCCACCAGCTTGAGGTAGTTGGCAATGGCCTTCTCGAAGTCATAGGCGGCTTCGGCGCTGCCGGCCATGAGAAACAGGGCCCGGTCGGCGAATTCGCTGCTGGGATACTCGCGAACGATACGCTCGTAGATCTTGCCGGCCGAGCGGGGCCGGCTGGACCAGGTATAGCACAGGGCGGCGTTGTTCAGCGCCTTGTCGGAACTCTTTCCCCGGGGGTCCTCGTCGACCAGCTTGGTGAAGGCAATCGCCGCCTGGTCCAGCTTCTGGCGGGCCACCTCCTTGTTGCCCTCGTCGATCAGTTTCTTGCCTTCCTGCATCAGGGCAGTGGCCCGGTTGAAGCGCGCTCCCAACTCGAATTGACGCAGGGTCTTCTTCTGCAGGGGATCACGCGAGAGCATGGCCAGCTTGCGGCTCCAGATCTCCACCTGCTCCCAGTCCTTGGTTACCAGGTAACTCTCGATGGTCAGGTTGATGGAGCTGGTGACCAGTTCGTCCTTGCTGGTGGTGGCCACGATCTGGCTGAACAGCTTCCTGGCCTCCTCGAAGTGATCGTAGGCATAGTAGATCTGGCCGGCCCGGAACATCATGTTGCCGCTCTGCTCGTCCTGGGGCAGCTTCTCTGCATAGGCCAGGCAGGCGGCGATGAGCTTCTGGCGTACCGGGGGGATGGGCCGGGGCTTGATCTCCAGCTCGGCCGGGCGGGTCTTGGAGGTATAGACCTGCAGCTTCTCCAGCCGGCCCTCGCTCTCGGCCTGCTTGGCGATGTTTTCGTAGCTGAGCACCACCGAGTTGGCGGCATCGGCCAGAAACTCCTTGCTGACGGTACTGTCACGCACCCAGGAATAGGTTTGCGCCGCCTTTTCGAAATCGAGCGAGTAGTAGTAACACTCGGCCAGGTAGAAGGTGAGCTTGTAGGCGTCGCGGGAGTCGGAAAACCGCGACAGGTAGTCGGCGTAGACTTCCGCCGCCCGGGCGTACTCGGCCCGGGCCTGCTCGACCTCGCCCTCTTTCTTGAGCCGCTGGGCCAGGGTATGGTGCCGCACCGCTGCAGTGTACAGGGCCTGCTTGGCCAGCTTGTCGGCATTGGAGATGGCCTCCGGTTCATCCTGGTTGGCCTTGCGCCAGGCCGAACCGGGGCCGAAGGCCTTGATCATCTGCTCCTGCACCTTGGCTGCCTCGTCCGGCTGGCGCAGGCGGTAGTAGGCCTCGACGATGGTGGACATCAGCCGGGGGTTATCCTTGTCCAGGGGATGCTTGCGGATGGCCTCCTGGTAGGCGGCAATGGATTTCTCGAAGGAGCCGTTGATGTAGTATACCTCCCCCAGCTTCTTGAAGAACTCGCCCTGGTAGTCACGACCGCCCAACCGCTGGAAGAACTGCCGGGCGTTGTCGACTCCCGAACCCGGCCATTCTTCCTCGGCGAAGCAGATGGCCAGGTACTGCAGGGCTTCCTTGCGCAACTCGCTGCGGCCAGCGCTGGGCTTGCCGCCGGCCTCGCCGTCCGCCTGGCCCTTGTCGGCCCAGACGATGAGCTGGTCGAAGCGATCCACGGCATGGGGGTAATCGTCGACCTTGTAGTAGGTCCAGGCCAGCTTGTACAGCGCCTTGTCGTACATGGCCGAGTCGGGATACTCGAGGACCTTGCTGTAGGCCTCGATGGCCTTGTCCAGCTTGTCGGGATCCTCGAAGTATGATTCACCCAGGCGGGTCCACACCTCGGGCATCAGCTTGCTCTTGGGAAAACGTTGCACCAGTTCCAGGTAGGACTGCTGGGCCTGCTCGGACTCGCCCTGTTCCTGCAGGCAATAAGCCAGCAGGTAATAGGCACCGTCGATCAGGCGATAGCTGGGAAAATCGCGGGTCAACCTCTGCAGCAAGGCCACGGTACGCTCGAAGTGGCGTTCGGGCGGTATCGGTTCTTGTTTGCTCTCGCCGTTGTTGTAGGCGTTCAATTCCTTCTCGTAGGCATCCTCCGCGGCCGAGAAATCGACCTCCGCCTTTTCGTAGTACAGTTCGGCCAGGCGCCACAGGGCACCCGGGGTGTAGCCGGGCGAATCGGGATAGCGAGCCAGGAAATCCTCGAACACCTTGATGGCTTCCAGGCGTAGCCGGTTTTCTTCCCGCTCCAGGTCGCTGATGGCCCGGTCGTACGATCCGACCACCGCCTGCTTGCGCTCCTGGTAGCGGGTACGCACAACCTGCTGCACTTCCTGCTTGTACTGCCTGGTCTCCTCGTTGAACTGCTGCAGTACCGCCAGCATCTCGTCCAGTTCTCGAGCCTGTTCGGGATCGACGGCGTCTGCCGCTCCGGCCGCCTTTTCGCCGGCCGTGGCAGCTCCGCTGTCGACGTCTGCCGTTTTCTCCCCGGCAGGCGGTTCGTCCGCCGCGGCCTCGGGCGGGGTCGTCTCGTTGGCCGGCGCCTGCTCTTGCGCCCGCAAGGACGACGCACCGGCAACCAGGAACATTGCCAGGAGGATCGGCCACCAGTAGCCGCAGTGAAACCTAGTTGACCTCTTGCAGCACACTCTTGAATTCCTCGTACAAGCGCTTGCGTTCGTCGCCGAGTTTCTTGCCCAGCTCGGTGATTCGCTTCGTCTTGTCGTGTTTGCGACTCCAGGCCACGTCCAGCAGGCCCACCTCGGCATCCAGCACCAGCCGGTAGAACTGATCGCGCACGTCGCGCAGAGCCTGGTAGGCCACCTGGCCGGCCAGGTTCTCCGATTCCCGGGACAGCTTGTTCAAGGCTTCCTCGAACTGGTCCAGGCGCCGGGCTTCGAGTGCCGCGCTGGCTTTCATCTCCTCGGCCTTCTTGCCAATGCGTTCCTCGAGTTTCTCCCGCAAGACCTTCACTCCACGTCCCAACCGGGCGGAACGCAGGCGCAGGTCGTTTATCCTGGTCACCTGAGCCGTACCCTCGGGACCCAGGCGGGCATGGATCTGCTCGGCCAGTTGCCGCTCGCGCTCCAGGGCCGCGGTATAGCGCTTCTTGAGTTGTTCTTCCTCGCCCAGTGTCTCCCGGTCCATCCCCGCCCGGGCCTTTTCAGTGGCCAGCATCTGCTTGAGCTGATCCAGCTCGGCCTGCAGGGCATCGGCCGAGCGGTAGCCACCGCGGATTTCGGCCAGGAAGGCCTGCACCGCCTCTTCGCGGCCGACCAGCTTGGCGCGGTTGCGCCCCAGCCATTCCTCCATGGCCCGCAGCTGGGCGCGGATTCCCTTGAGCGCCACCCCCGACTCGTAGACGGCAATCTCCAGCTGTTCGATGCGACCGCGGATCTTCTGTTCCCGCTCATCGAAGGCCTTCTTGGTAACCGGCAACTTGTTGACCAGTGACTCCAGCCGCAGGCGCTCCCGGCGCGCCTGCTCCAGCTGGCGGCGCTGGTTGGCGGAAAGATGCTCGTTGATGATGCGTTCCTCGATGGCGGAAATATTGCGCTCGAGGATTATCCGGCCGTTCTCCACTTCCATGGTGCGCTTGATTGCTTCCTTGAGAACGGGAAACAGGTTCACCCGGTCGGCCCCGGCCAGCAGACCGTCAAGCTTCTTGAGCAGGTTGCGGGCTTCCTTGATGAAGCGACGTCCCGTCTGCAGGTTCTTCATCACCCCCAGGGCGGCGGCCATCTCGTCGCCGGCGCTCATCCAGCGCACCGCTACCGGGGGCACGTAGGCGGCCAGGTCGAACTGGTCCATCTGCCGGCCCGCCACCTCGTTGAAGTAACGCACCGGATCGTCGTGGGCGGTGAAGATCTCGTCCAGTTGCTTCTTCACTCCGGCATAGTCCCGGGCCACCTTGGAAAAGATGGCGGCGGCATCCTGGAAGCGTCCCATCTTTTCCAGCAGATGGCCCTTGAGAAGCTGGGTACGAGGCACCAGCCGGCTATTGGGGGTGGACACCTCGAGTATCTCCAGGGTGCGCAGGGCCTCGGTGAAATCGGCTCGCCGGGCTTCCTCGGTTTTTGCCTGCTCACCACGGTTGATGTACGTCCAGGCCACCTCCAGCAGGGCCTGGTCGAAGTACTTGGAGGTATGCTCGATGGACTGGTAGGCATCGAGGGCCTCAACCGCCCGTCCCAGGTCGTGCAGGATGCGCCCGCGGGCCAGGCTGGCCAGTTCACGAACCTCCCGCTCGGTGACGTTCTCGGCAGCGGCACTGGCCAGCGACTGGTACAGGGCCAGGGCGTCTTCCAGCCGTCCCTGGCGAATGAGCACCACCCCCAGCAGGTAACGGGCCTGGAAGAACTTGGGTTGCCCGGCGGCAACGGACGAAAAGGCCTGGGCTGCCTGCTCCAGCCGGTTCCGCCGCAGGAGGGTCTTGCCCCACAGGTACTCGGCTTCCGGCGAGGAGCCTCCCTCGCGAACCAGGTGAGCGTGCACCTCGTCGACCTTGTCGTACTCGTTGGTGTTCAGGGCAATCTGCATCAGCCGCACCAGGGACAGGCGTCGATAGGGGCGACCATAGCGGTGACCGATTACCTGGTGATAATAGTTGCGGGCGTCTATGTAGTTCTTGTTGAAGAACAACGACTCCGCCAGGTTGAAGAGCACATCGGCAAAGGCGGCGCTGTCCTTGTTGCTGGCGTTCTGGACCAGGTCGTAGAAGATTATCGAGGCCCGCACGTAATCCTTCAGCAACATCAGCGCCTGGCCGTCGTTCAGGCGCTTGTCGAAGCGGCGGGACTCGCTTTTCACGTCACGGTAGTCCACGTACTGGGAACGGATCAACCTGGCCTTGCTCTCCAGCAGGTCCAGTTGCCGGGCCGCCCGGTCCAGGTCTGCGCTCAGATCGGCCCGGGCCGGCAGCGTCAGCGCAACCAGCAGCAAGGTCAGCACCGGGAACCGCTTCGCCAGCAAGGCTCCCCCTCTCCAGTTTCCGTACCCGGACACCCTCAACCAGCTTCCTCGGTTTTCTGTTGCAGAGTCCTGGCCCTATCGGGAGTAAGCTTTTCGATCTTGATGTCGTAACGTACGGCCGGGCGCTCTTCCAGCGAGGTGGTGATGCCCCCACGCTCGAAGCCCACGATATCGATACGAGTTATCTTGCCTTCCTCGGCGGTGAAGGTGTAGCTGGACTTGACCTTGAAGCGATATCCCTTGACGTAGGAGAAGAAGCCGAAGCCCTGCCCCTGGTACACCATCTGCACGGCAATGTTGTGGTTACCGGGCACGATGTTGGCGTTGTAGATCTCTTTCTGCTCGATACCGTCGAGGTCGCCGTCGACATCGACCTTCTTGAAGATGGGCTGGGAATCGAGGGCGTATTGCACCGATACCAGCTTGAAGGCTCCGCCCATCTCGTTGCGGTGCACCAGCACGATGCGGGAACCGGCGCCGATGGAACCGCTGACCACCACTTCCTGCATCTGCATGATGCGGGCCTTGGTGCGGAATATCTTCTCTTTCAGCTCGTTGACCCGCTCCTCCAGGCTGCGCAGCTTAAGCTCGTAGCCCGGCGCCGATGCCGTGGCGGAGGGTTTTCCGGCCGGCGAGGTTGCCGGCTGTTCCGCAGCCGGCTGGGCGGCGGGTTTTTCCCCGGCCGGCTGGGCGGCCGTCTCTGCCGGTTTGTCCTCGGCTGGTTGCTGGGCCGACACCGAAGCCGCCAGCAACAGCACCAGTGCTGCGGGCCAAGCCATCCTCTTACTCAGCTGTTTCATGACCCCTCCCGGGATCGCCGCCGCCAACGTCGAACCCGACACCGGCGGAGGACCTCTGGGCGAATTTCTGCCTGATTCGTTAACCCAACCGGGCCTTCCTGTCAAACAGTTTTTCTATACCAGTCCGCCTGATAGGACCGTGATCCAGGTCACCTAAATGATATCGCCGGCGGCGGCGGGGGGACGGGAGGACCGTTTTCGCGGCGCCGACGCCGAGATCGCCGCCGGGGCGGCTCCAGGAATTGATTGTCCGCAGCGGCGGCGAGGTCAAGGAGGCGCAAGAAAACGGCCGCAGTCGTGGTCCATCCACGTCGAGGACCGTTTTCGCGGCGCCGACGCCGAGATCGCCGCCGGGGCGGACAATCAACGGCCTTTTTTCAATTCCTGGAGTACTAGCTTGGCAATCGCCTTCAGGGTATCGAACACCCCCCAGCCGGTGGAGGCGATGGACTGGAACTCGGGTACGTTTCCGGGATTGATGAGCCGGTGCAACTCCTCGATGGAGGCGGCATTGGGAAGGTCGCGCTTGTTGTACTGGACGACGTAGGGGATCTTGTTGAGATCGTAGCCCTGCTCGGCCAGATTGACGCGGAGGTTCTCCATGCTCTCCAGGTTGGCCTCCATGCGCTCGATCTGGCTGTCGGCCACGAAAACCACCCCGTCGACCCCCTTGAGAATGAGCTTGCGGCTGGCATCGTAGAAAACCTGCCCGGGCACGGTGTAGAGGTGGAAGCGGGTCTTGAAGCCACGGATCTCACCCAGGCTCAGGGGCAGGAAATCGAAAAACAGGGTGCGTTCGGTTTCTGTGGCCAGGGAGATCATCTTGCCCTTGGCCTCGGGGTTGGTCTTGGCGTAGATGTACTGCAGGTTGGTCGTCTTGCCGCACAAGCCCGGACCATAATAGACGATCTTGCAGTTTATTTCCCGTGATGAGTAGTTGATGAAGGACATGGCAAGACCCTCGCGACCGGCCTAGTCGTTGAACAGGTTATCGATGTCTTCGTCGGTTATCTCGGCGAACGGAGAACCGGCGGCGGGATCCTGGATCTTCTGGGTGAGTGCCTCCAGGATGGCTTCCAGCTCTCCACTGGCCCGCTTCACCCGCAGGCGCACCAGCCCCAGGCTGGAACGACTGTCGAAGATCACCACCAGGATCACCCGTCCCCCGACGATGGAAATGTGCAGGTTGTCGCGCTCGCCCTCGTGGAAGAGGATGGAGAATTCCTTTTCTCCAATCAACTTGGCCAGGCCCCCGGTGGCGGCGATGTTGCCCGCGGTTAGCGAGGCCAGCGAGGTGGTGTCGAGGTTGTCCGTCTGACCGGCCGAGGCCAACAGCTGTCCGTTCTTGTCCACCAGGAAAACCACGTTGGCATTGGCATCGCGACACAGTCGTTCACACACCGCGGCGATACGCTGGTACTCTTCCTCGTACATGACGAACTGGGGAGTGACCATGCAACCCTCCAGGCGCCTGATGCCTGTTCTTTTCGGCCGCCCTCCGGATTCCTCTACGACGACACGTCCGACCGAAAACCCATCAAAAAAGACTCCTCGGAATCCGGCAGCGGCAGACTATACGCATCCCCGGCCGCAGCTCTCAAGCTTTACCCCCCGGCGGTGGATATCCTGCCCGCACCACGGTATGCAATCCCCCCCGCGGCCGGTAATCCAGCTCCACCTCCATCTCGCGGGGCCGCACCGCGGCCACCAGGTCTTCGAGGATGCGCGCGGCGGCGTGCTCCTGGACGATGCCGGCGGAACGGTATCCCAGCAGGTAGTACTTCAGCGACTTGAGTTCCAGGCACCGCGTCCCGGGCAGGTAGCGGATGGTCAGGTGACCGTAGTCGGGCAGCCCCGTCCAGGGGCAGAGGGCGGAAAACTCCTCGGTGTCGATGACGATCTCGGCCGGTTGCCGCGGATGCCGGTAGGGAAAGGTCAGCAGCAACCCGGGCCTGACGACGTCTTCCGGCCGTTTCATCTCCAGGCGCACCTGGCGCTCCAGGGCGCGGTAGCGCCGGGCCTGCGCCTGCCGGCTGCCGGCCTGCTTCCCGCCGGTTTTTTTCCCGGTCTTTTTCGCCGTCCTCTTTTCCGTCTTCTTGTTTCCGGCCATGCCGGCGATTGTGCCCCCAGCGGCGGCGCCAGGCAACGTTTTCCTGCGCGCAGACCGCACCGGGTTGCTATTGTCGTCGGGCCGGTACCGGGTTACATTGTGCCCTGCCAAGGAGGTGTGCCGGTGAGAGGCTTCTTCGAACCGCAGAGCGTGGCCGTGGTGGGAGTGAGCGAGGCGCCCGAGAACCTGGGCCGACGGATCGCCATGAACCTGCAGGAGTTCGATTTCGACGGTATCGTCTACCTGGTGGGCCCGCGCGGCGGCCGGGCCTTCGGCCGGCGCATCTACAAGTCGGTCTCCGACATCCCCGACCAGGTCGACCTGGCCGTCATCCTGGTACCGGCCCGCCACGTGCCCGACATCATCGACGAGTGCGGCCACAAGGGCATCCGCCGGGCCATCATCGAGTCGGCCGGCTTCTCCGAGCTGGGCCCGGAGGGCCGGCAGGCCGAGCAGCGCCTGCTGGAGGCGGCCCGGCGCCACGGGATGCGTTTCATCGGCCCCAACTGCATCGGGGTGATAAACCGCGGCAACGGCCTGGCCGTACCCTTCCCCGTACTGAAGAACGTCTTCGCCCGGGGCGGCATCTCCATCGTCACCCAGTCGGGCGGGGTGGGGCTGGACTACCTGAACATGCTGGCCTCGGAAAACCTGGGGCTGGCCCGCTTCGCCTCCATCGGCAACAAGCTCGATGTCGACGAGTGCGACCTGCTGGAGTTCCTGGTGGCCGACGAGCAGACGCGCATCATCTGCCTGTACCTGGAGAGCATCTCCGACGGCCGGCGCCTGATGCGCATCGCCCGTTCCACCGACAAGCCCATCCTGCTGCACAAGTCCAACACCGGCACCCTGGCCCAGGAGATCGCCCAGTCGCACACGGCGGCGCTGTCCGGCGACGACGCCGTGGTCTCGGCGGCGCTCGAGCAGGTGGGTATCGCCCGCTTCTCCACCGCCAACACCCTGCTCAACTTCCTCAAGGTGCTGCCGCTGCCGCCGTTGCGGGGCAAGCAGGTGGCGGTACTGTCGCGCTCGGGCGGCCACGCCGTCATCGCCGCCGATGCCTGCGAGCAGTACGGCTTTTCGCTGGTGCGTTTTCCCGAGGATTTCCTGCGCGCCATCGAGCAGCACTTCCGCGCCCAGGTGATCCGGCTGACCAACCCGCTGGACCTGGGCGACCTGTTCGACTACGACGTCTACGACCGCATCGTCGAGCGGACGCTCGGGCTGCCCCAGGTGGACGGCATGATCTTCCTGCACACCTACGTCTCGGCGGTGGAGCGCGAGGACTCGCGGGCCTTTCTGCGCCGGCTCGAGGAGCACTCCTTCCGCCAGGGCAAGCCGGTGGCCACCTGCGTGTTCACCGATTCCGAGGAGATGTCGCTGCTGCGCCGCACCCTGCCGCATCCGGTGTTCACCACTCCCGAGGACGCGGTGCGGGCCCTGGCCCTGTTGCGCGATTACCGGCACCAGCAGTTGCCCGAGCCCCGGGCCGACGCCAGCGGGATCGACCTCGCCGCCATCCGCACCATCGTCGAGCGCTGCCGGGCCGAGAAGCGGCCGGTGCTGCTGGACGAGGGGCTGGAGATCCTGCGCGCGGCCGGATTGCCGGTGGCCGCCTGGGCGGTGGCCGACTCGGCCGCGCAGGCGGCCGCGGCCGCGCAGGAGTTCGGCAGCCCGGTGGCGCTGAAGCTCATCGCCCCGGAAATCTCGCACAAGACCGACGTGGGCGGGGTGCTGGTGGGGGTGGAAGGCGCGGACTGGGTACGGCGCGGCTTCGAGCGCCTGCAGCAGGCGGCGCGGGAGGCGGGGGTACGCAACCCGCCGCGGGTGCTGGTGCAGCGGATGGTCAGCGGGGGAACGGAGATGATCATCGGCGCCAAGCGCGACCCCACCTTCGGGCCCACGGTGCTGGCCGGGGCCGGGGGCATCTTCGTGGAGGTGCTGCGGGACGTGGCCCTGAAGGTGGTTCCCCTCGGCGACGGCGATCTCGACGACATGCTGGGGCGGCTGCGGGTGCTGCCCCTGCTGGAAGGTGCCCGGGGCCGCAAGCCCCGTGACCTCGAGGCCCTGCGCGAGTGCGTGCGGCAGGTGGCCGAGCTGGCGGCGGCCTGCCCGGAGATCGCCGAGCTGGACGTCAACCCGCTGCTGGTGCTGCACCAGGGCCAGGGGGCGGTGGCCGTCGACGCCCGGGTGGTGCTGGGCCCGGCGGAAAGAGACGAGGATCGTTTTCGCGGCGCCGGAGCCAATAGCGCCACTCAGGTGTGAATTGCGCCGGCTGCCCGGTTTCTTGACCGGAGGCGCCGGGCGGCGCTACCCTCGGGGCAGGGAAAGGAAGCAATCCATGGCCTTCGCGCGCGAACGCTGGACGCGGCTGGACGAGGGAGCCAAGTTCGAGTTGCCCCGGGCGACCCGCCGCTTCGAGACCGTCTTCGTCAGTCCCGCCGGCATCTTCGTCCCCGCCGAGCTGGAGATCGAGCCCGGCACCCCGGTGCTGGCGAGGCTGTCGGTGGGGGGAAAAGCCGTGGTGGCGCACACCGAGATGCGCCGCCTGCTCGACGCCGAGCAGGCCTCCGCCCGGGGCATCGAGCACCCCCAGGGAGGCAGCGAGCTGCGTATCGTGCGCATGGAAGGCGACGGCTCCCAGGTGCTGGCCGAGCACATCAAGAAGGTGCTGATGGAGTCGGGCGGGCCGGGCTGATCCCCCCGCCCTCCAGCTCCATGCCGCTTGACATCATCAGTAAGAATTCCTACCATGAAAGTAAAGGCAAGGAGAATCCCGTGACCCTGAAATCCGCCGTATCCGAGAAGGGACAGGTGACCATTCCCAAGCCCATCCGTGACCGGCTGGGATTGAAGGCCGGCAGCATCATCGAGTTCAAGCTGCGCGGTGGAGTCCTGCTGGTCCGCAAAGGCTCCGGCCCGGAGGATCCCCTGGAACAGGTCACCGGCATCGTGGAACTGGAGATGCCGGTGGACCGGTACCTTTACCTCAGCCGCGGGCCGGTGGAATGATAAGCGCCGTCGACACCTCGATCCTGCTCGATGTCTTCGCCGCCGACCCGGTCCACTTGGAGGGCTCCAGGAAGCTGCTGCGACGGGCCCTGCGCGAGGGCAAACTGGTGATCTGCGACGTGGTGCTGGCGGAACTCCGTCCGTGCTTCCCGAGCGGCGGCAAGCTGCTCCGGACCCTGGAGACCATCTCCGTCGAGTACCTGCCCACCCCGGCCGCGGCGGCTCTGCGGGCGGGCGAGGCCTGGCACCGCTACCGTCGGCGGGGAGGCAAGCGCGAACACCTGGTACCCGATTTCCTGGTGGCGACCCATGCCCTGGAGTGCGCCGATCGGCTACTCACCCGCGATCGGGGGTTCTACCGGCGTTGGTTCCGGGGCCTGAAGATACTGCAGCCGTAACCGCTCTCCCTACCTGATGGCTACCGGGGGACGATCGGGGGCGCGGCGGATGCGGGCGCCCAGTGCCCGCAGCTTGCGGTCCAGGCGCTGGTAGCCGCGGTCCAGGTGATAGACCCGGTGCACCCGGGTGCGCCCCCGGGCCACCAGCCCGGCCAGCACCAGCGAGGCGGACGCCCGCAGGTCGGTGGCCATGACGTCGGCGCCGCTGAGCGCCCGCACGCCGGTCACCACGGCCCGGCCTCCTTCCAGGCGAATCCTCGCCCCCAGGCGCCGGAGTTCCTGCACGTGCATGAAGCGGTTTTCGAAGATGCGTTCGGACACCACCGCGGTACCCCGGGCCAGTGTCATCAGGGCCATGAACTGGGCCTGCATGTCGGTGGGAAAGCCGGGATGGGGCTGGGTGGACAGGTCCACCGCCCGGGGCCGAGCCGGGCCCTTGACGCGGATGCCCGAGCTGGCCACTCCCACGGCCACTCCCGCCTCGTCGAGCTTCTCCATGAGTGCCGCCAGGTGCTCGGGCCGGGCCCCCCGCACCAGCACGTCGCCGGAGGTGATGGCCCCGGCGATCAACAGGGTGCCGGCCTCGATGCGGTCGGGAATCACCCGGCAGTCCATGGGCCGCAGCTCGTTCACTCCCCGGACGACGATCTCCTCGCTGCCGGCGCCGGCGATGCGGGCCCCCATGGAGTTGAGCACCTCGGCCAGCTGTACCACCTCGGGCTCGCGGGCGGCGTTGTGAATGACCGTTTGCCCGCGTGCCAGCACCGCGGCCATGAGCAGGTTCTCGGTGCCTGTGACGGTGGGCATGTCGAGCACGATGGAGGCCCCGCGCAGGCGCCGGGCGCGGACGTCCACGTAACCGTGCTCCAGCACCACCTTGGCCCCCAGCTTGCTGAGGCCTTTCAGGTGCTGGTCGATGGGGCGGGCGCCGATGGCGCAGCCGCCCGGCAGCGACACCCGCCCCTGGCCGAAGCGACCCACCAGCGGCCCCAGGCACAGCACCGAGGCCCGCATGGTTTTTACCAGCTCGTAGGGAGCCTCGCGGCACTTCAGGCCGTTTACCTCCACCTTGACCCGGCCGCGGGCGAACTCCACCCCGCAGCCCATGCGCTCCAGCAGCCGGCAGGTGGTGCGCACGTCGACGAGATCGGGCACGTTGGCGATGCGGTGCTCGCCCTCGCCCAGCAGGGTGGCGAGCAGCAGCGGCAGGGCCGCGTTCTTGGCCCCGGCCACCCGTACCTGCCCACCCAGGCGGGCACCGCCGTCGATCACAATCTTTTGCATGACATCCTCGCCGCCACCACCCGCGGCGTATCACCCAGGTCGGCGAACAGCTCGGTCTCCGAAAATCCCGCCTCCCGGCACAGCCCGGCCACCGGCCCGGCCTGTCCCGGCCCCACCTCGCACAGCAGCCAGCCGCCGGGCGCAAGCCGGCGCGGGGCCGCGCCCACCAGCCGGCGAATCACCGCCAGGCCGTCCGCTCCGCCGTCGAGGGCCGGCCGCGGCTCGTGGATGCGCACCTCGCGGCCCAGGCGCTCCAGCTCGGCGGTGGGAATGTAGGGCGGGTTGCACACTATCAGCCCGCAGCGGCCGGCGGGCAGGGGATCGAGCAGGTCGCCCCGGGCGCACTCCACCCGCCCGGAAAGCTCCAGTCGGCGCAGGTTGGCCGCGGCCACCTCGAGCGCCGCGGCGCTGCTGTCGCAGGCCAGGCCGTGGCAGCGGGGAAACTCCACGGCCAGGGCGGCGGCCAGGCAGCCCGAGCCGGTGCCGACGTCGGCGAAGAAGAAGTGCCGGTGGCGGTCGAGCAGCGCCAGCG
>QMME01000052.1 GCA_003647095.1 Deltaproteobacteria bacterium | reverse complement strand
ATGACCTGTGCATCTTGTAACCCTGCGTATCGAAACAAAAAGACGGATCAAACCTGGAGGGCGGCGGCCCGGCATTGAGATCCCCGGCCGCCGGCCCTATAATCGGGCCATGAAACCGCGAGACACGCTGATCGCCGTCGCCGGGGGAATGCTGTCGCTGCTGGCCGCCTGCCAGGGAGGACCCGAGGGACTGGCCGTCACTCCCCCGGGAGAGGGGCCGCAGGTGCGCTTCGATCTCTACCACCAGCCCCTGCCCGAGATTCCCTTTCCCAACGACATCGCCACCCGGGCCGATCCCCGGGCGCGCACCGGCCGGCGCATCAACGCCAGCCAGGTGGCACCAACCTGGCTGGAGAGCACGGTACGGGCCAAGATCGATCAACTCGACGGCTTCGGCGTGTTGCAGCCCATCTCGGTGTCCTTCTCCGCGCCGCTGGATATCGCCGACTTGCTGCGCCGGCACCGTGACAACCTCGATTTCAGCGACGACGCCGTCTACCTGTTCGCCATCGACCCGCGCGCCCCCGGCTTCGCCGAACCGGTGCTGCTCGACCTGGGCCGGGGAAATTTCCCCCTTACCCTGAAAAGCACAGACGTCTACTTTACAGCCGACGCCCGGGCCGGAGCCGGCAACGCCCTGTTCGATACCGTCGAGGAGGACGTAAACGGCAACGGCATCCTCGACCCGGGCGAGGACAGCGACTCCGACGGGGTGCTCGATCACCCCAACGTCTGGCCGCCGGGAGCACGGCCGGAAGACGGCCTGATGACCTTCTACGAGTCGGAGACCAACACCTTGCTGCTGCGCCCGGTGGTACCACTGGCCGAGCACACCACCTACGCGGTGCTTCTCACCGACCGCCTGCGGGGCCGCAACGGCCAACCGGTACGTTCCCCCTTCCCCTACGTCAACCACCTGGGACAGAACCAGGCACTGGAACCACTCGACGAGGTCCTGGCCCGGCACCCCGAGTGGGGCATCGACCGCGGGCGGGTGGCCTTCGCCTGGACCTTCACCACCCAGTCGATAACCGCGGACCTGGTGACCATCCGCGAGGGGCTGTACGGCATCGGCCCCCTCAAGCGCCTGGCCGAGGAGTTTCCCCCCGAGGCCGAACCGGATCAGATGCAGAATCCCGAGCACGCCGATTCCCACCCCCCCTACTCCATCCTGCCCGCCGAACGCTTGATCGACGTGCTGGCCTCCATCGGCCCGGCGCTCCTGGGCGACATGTTCGAAATGGTCGATCCCGCACTGAAAAGCTTCGACTACGTGGACTACTTCGTCTCCGGCTCCTTCACCAGTCCCGACTTCATGCGCACCAGCCCCGACGGGTTGGATCCGCTGAACCTGCACCGGGAGAACTTCTCCCTGGATTCCCGCAGCGGCCAGGCCGAGTACGACAGCCAGCGGCTGTACTTCCTGGCCGCCGTACCCCGGCCCAGCGCCGCTCACCAGCCACCGTTCCCGGTGGTCGTCTACTGCCACAGCTACAGTTCCCTGCGCGCCGAGGCCCTGGGCTTTGCCGGTTTCATGGCCCGGCACGGGTTCGCCAGCATCGGCATCGATGCCTGGGATCACGGCATGCCGCTCGACCAGGGGCTGCGTGACGTAATCGAGTCGGCCGCCCGGGGCTGGGGCTTCGAGCCCTTCGCCCAGGTCCTCTTCCTGGGTCGCTCCCGGGATTCCACCGGCGACGGTATTCCCGATTCCGGCGCCGATTACTGGACCGCCTATGGCTTCCACGTGCGTGATGCCGTGCGCCAGACGGTGGTCGATCACCTGCAACTAGTGCGCCTGCTGCGCTCCTTCGACGGCCGGCGCACCTGGCCGGCCGACAACAACGACGACGGCCGGCCCGACCTGGCCGGGGATTTCAACGCCGACGGCGTCGTGGATTTCGGCGGCCCCCAGGTCGAGTACTACGCCTGGGGCCAGTCGGGCGGCGGCATCCACTCGGCGCTGCTGGGGCCGGTGGAGCCGGTCATTCGCGCCACCGCCCCCACCGCCGGCGGCGGCGGACTGGCCGACGTGGGGGTGCGCACCATGCTGGGCGCGGTACGCCGGGCTTCCATGCTGCGTACCATGGGCCCGTTGCTGGTGGGCCAACCCGCCGGCGCGGACATGGCGGTGAGCCTGGTGGTTCCCCTGGCCACCGACGACCGGCAACTGCCCATAGACACGGTGAGCGGCGTCCGGGAAGGCGACCTGGTCCGCGTGGACAACCTGGGCAATGGAGAACGGGTACAGGTCACGGTGCGGCCGGGACTACTGTTCCGCGCCTCCATCAAGGCCGACCGCGGTGACGGCTTCACCGTCTCTTTCTTCCATCCGCACCAGGACACTCCCTACGCCCGGCTGGAGCGCTGGAGCCAGGACGTGTTCTACTACGACACCCGGGACACCAGCGGCGAACCCACCTTCCTGGCCGGAGAACAGCTGAGTTTCCCCACCGAGGGTTACGGCCTGGCCCGCTGCACGCCCGAGTTGCGGCGCATGCTGGGACTGTTCCAGATGGTGCTGGAACCTGCCGACCCGGCCGCCTGGGCGCCCCATTACTTCCTGGACCCCCTGGACATCCGCCCCGAGGGCCGGGTGGTCACCAACATCCTGGAGATTGCCTGTGCCGGCGACCAGGACGTACCGGTAAACACCCAGGCCACCCTGGGTCGTGCCGCCGGGATCATTCCCTACCGGCCCGAGGACGCCGAGGAGCGCCTGGACGGCCTCACCCCCAACGACTGGCTGATCACCCACTGGGTGTACGAGGGGCTGGCGCGGCTGGATCGTTTCCCCGGCACGGGGGCGGTATTCGACCCCGACGACCTGGACGAGGGCAGCGACGGCTTCGCCGCTCCCGAACCGACGCCGGCCCAGCGCCTGCGACTGGTGACACCCACCTCCACCGGGGTCTCCGGCATCCGTTTCGCCTACCTGCAGCCGCAGGGAATGCACGGAGTCTTCCCCGTGACCAGCGAGCCTGCCTTCGACATGTTTTCCTTCATCGTCAACCAGGTGGCCTGGTTCTTCGCCAGTGGCGGAACCGAGATCAGCGACGCCCGCTGCCTGGAAGACGGCTCCTGTTCCTCGCCGTAAAAGGACAATTAAAACAACCTACGGCGGCAACATTACTCAAGTGGTCACAAAAAACGCTAGGGTGCCCGGAAATATGATGTATACTGGCCGTCCGGGTCGGGGGCCGGGTTGCGACTCTTCCCCGGCTCCCCGCAAGACGAAGTCGGCCGGACCAACCACTCGAGCAGGCGAGCGGTCAACCATATTCGTAACAGGTCGCCGTGTCGATCCGTCCTTTCCTGGCGGCGGGGGAATAAGGTAAGGGAGAACACCCATGGCCGATGCCAACGACGACAACCACGACACCGATCGCCTGCGACGGCGCGTCGCCGAGCTGGAGCAGAGGCTCGACGAGGCCAACCGTCTCTTCTCGCTGCTGACGGCCCCGCCCCGCCCGGACGATCCCGTCTCCGGGCTGGGTCGGCTGCCATCGAGCATTCTGGAAGCCCTGCACGAGACGGTGGCGGTGATCTTCGACCGCGACGGCAACTACCTGGCCACCTGGTCCGATCCCAAGCTGGAACAACGCTACGGACTGAAAGCCCGTGACATCGTGGGCCGCAACTTGAGGGATTTCTTCCCCCCCGAGGAGGCCGAGAAATACCTGGGCCGGATACGCCTGATCTTCGACGAAAAGGCCGCCCAGCGCACGGAAAACCCCGTCTACATGCCCAACGGCGTCTTCTGGCACGACTCGGTGGCCTCGCCCCTGCGCGACGAGAGCGGCCGGGTGGTGGGAGTGCTGCTCATGGCCCAGGACATTACCCGTTCCAAGCGCGCCGAGAAGAACCTCGCGGAAAGCGAGGAGCGCTACCGGGTGGTGGCGGAGCAGAGTTCCGACTTCATCGTGCTGCACCGGCAGGGCCAGGTGCTGTACGCCAACCCGGCCGCGGCCCGCGCCGCCGGCTATGACTCCGGCGAAGACATGAGGGGCATGCCGGTGCTGGAGCTGGTGCACCCCGATTCCCGCGAGCTGGTGAAAAAGCGCATGGCCCAGGCCGCCAGGGCCAACAAGCCCCTGCCCCCGATCGAGGAATACTTCGTCGGCCGGGAAGGACAGCTGTTCATCGGCGAGGCGGTCAGCCAGCAGGTCACCCTGGGAGGGAAAGAGGCGGTGCTCACCGTGGTGCGCAACATCACCGCGCGGCGCCGCCTGGAGGAGGAGAGAGCCCGGTTGCGGGAGCGCTACACCCTGGCCCGCAAGCATGAGAGCCTGTCTCTCATGGCCATGGGCATGGCCCACGATTTCAACAACCTGCTCATGGGCATCCTGGGCAACGCCAGCATGCTGGTCACCGACCTTCCCCAGGATTCTCCCGAGTACGAACTGGCCCGGCGCATCGAGAAGGCTTCCTCCCTGGCTGCGGACATCACCCGCCAGTTGGTGGAGTTCGCCGGCCAGGGCAGGAGCCACGCCCAGGCCATCGACGTGGCCCAGCAGGTCGACGACACCATGCACATGCTGGCCGGGCAGTTGCCGGAATCGATCCACCTGCAGGTGAACGTCCAGCGCGGCCTGCCCGCCGTCCGCATCGGCCGGGCGCACCTGACCCAGATGCTGCTCAACCTGGTGCACAACGCCGTCGAGGCCACCGTCCCGGCCAGCGGACTCATCACCGTGAGCGTGACGGCATGCCCCATCAGCGAGGCCCAACTCGAGAAGGTCTTTCACGACCACGACCTGGTCTCGGACCATGTGGTCTGCATCGAGATCAGGGACGAGGGCCGGGGCATGGACGAACACGTCCGCGAGCGCGTCTTCGATCCCTTCTTCTCCACCAAGGAGGGTGGGCGGGGACTGGGTCTGGCCGGGGTACTGGGCATCGTCATGCGCTACGGCGGAGCGATCAAGGTAGAGAGCAACCCCGGCCGGGGCAGCACCTTCCAGATCTGGCTGCCGGGAGAGGATGCAAGCGCAGACAGCCAGCAGTGTTCCCGGCCGGAAGAGGAGCCGGCCAACGCCGCCGAACCGGAGCAATCAGGGGACCCGCACGGTCCTGGCAACGGCACGTCGGACCGGGTGCTGGTGGTCGAGGACGAGCAGATCGTTCGCGAGGTCCTGGTCCAGGCGCTCGAAGAAGCGGGCTTTCGAACCGTACCGGCCGCCGACGGGAGGCAGGCCCTGGACATCTTCGAGATCGAGCCGCACCGCTTTGCCCTGGCGCTGCTGGACATGAACATGCCCGGACTGAACGGGCTGCAGGTGCTGAACGGACTGCGCCAGGTCAGGCCCCAGTTGCCGGTGATACTTTCCTCGGGCCAGGCCCCCCGGCTTCCGCCAGATGACATCATCGGCCCGACCCCGATCTTCCTGGCCAAGCCCTACCGGCCCCAGAAGCTGCTGGAGCTGGTGCAGCGGCTGGTGCCCGCCCGGGAGTGACTCAACCGCCGGCCGGCAGACCCTCACGCCGGTGCCCGGCGACGATGGCCTCCGCCAGGCCGTCCACCCGCTGGAGGTCTTCCGGGCCGGGCAGGCCCCGGCACAGCACCGGCTCCAGTACCTCGGCCTTGATGTTGGGCACCATGGCCGAGAGCATCTCCACCGTCCGCCCCCCCCAGCCGTATGAGCCGATGATGGACAGGAAGCGGGCGGGCGGCCGCAGGGCGTTGGCCAGGAAGGCCGCGTAGGCCGCGGCCGGGTGCGGTCCGGCCAGCACCGTGGGGGTGCCGATGACGATGGTGGCCGCATCCACCAGGGACATGGCCAGCTTGCCGATGTCGGTCACCGGCAGGTCGAACTTCTCCACCTCCACCCCCCTTTCCACCAGTCCCTCGGCCAGCCGGTCCACCAGCAACTGGGTACTGCCGTGCATGGACACGTGGGCCAGCACCACCCGGTTGGCCGGCGGACCGGACACCCACTGGCGGTAGGCATCGACGATGAACTGCGGCTGCCGGTGGATGGCACCGTGGCTGGGGGCAATCATCTTGATATCGTAGGCCGACAGTTTCTCGATGTTCTTGGCGATGACGGTGCGGAAGGGCATCATGATCTCGGCGAAGTAGCGCTTGGCGGCCTCGTAGACCCGTCCCTGGTCGCCGACGAACAGCTCGCTGCTGGCGATGTGCGAGCCGAAGAAGTCGCAGCTGAACAGTACCCCCTCCTCTTCCAGCAGGGCGCTCATGGTCTCCGGCCAGTGTACCCAGGGGGTGTAGATGAACTTGAGGGTACGCCCGCCCAGGGGAAGCTGCTGCCCGTCCTCGACCACCAGGAAGCGCTCGGGCGCCAGCGGCAGCAGGTCGGCCAGCATGTCCCGGGCCTTTTTCGAGACCACCAGCTGCGCCTGCGGGTAGCGTTCCAGGACGACGGGCAGGGTGCCCGAGTGATCCTGCTCGGCGTGCAGGGAGACGACGTAATCGATCTTCTCGATCCCCTCAAGTCGCTCCAGCAACACCCCCTCCAGGGCCGGATCCACGGTGTCGATGAGAACGGTCTTGTCGTCACCCTGAACCAGGTAGGCGTTGTAGCTGGTGCCGTCGGGCAGGGGGATAAGACCGTCGAACAGGCGCCGGTTCCAGTCCACGGCGCCGACCCAGTGAATTCCCTCGGCAATCTTTCTCGCTTGCATCTTCACCCCTCCTTTCTCGGGCAGGCCGGCATCGGAAATCACCTACCAGTTTTCGCCCAGCAGCTCGAAGTGGGCCCGGGGGTGGGAACAGGCCGGGCACACCTCGGGCGCCTCGTTGCCCTCGTGCAGGTAGCCGCAGTTGCGGCAGCGCCAGACCGCCTTCTGCTCGCGCTTGAACACCCGGTTCGCCTCGATGTTTCCCGCCAGGTCCAGGTATCGCTTCTCGTGTTGTTTCTCGGCCACGGCGATGGCCTCGAACACCGCGGCGATGTTGTCGAAGCCCTCGCGCCGGGCGGTGGCGGCGAACTCCGGGTACATGATGGTGTGCTCGTAGTTTTCGCCGGCAGCCGCGGCCTTGAGATTCTCCAGGGTGGAGCCGATCGCCCCGGCGGGAAAGGCGGCAGTGATCTCCACCTCCCCACCCTCGAGGAACTTGAACAGGCGCTTGGCGTGTTCCTTTTCCTGGTTGGCGGTCTCTTCGAAGACGGCGGCCATCTGCACGTAGCCATCCTTGCGCGCCTGGGACGCAAAAAAAGTGTAGCGATTGCGAGCCTGGGATTCCCCGGCAAAGGCCTTGAGCAGGTTCTTCTCGGTTTCGCTTCCCTTGAGTGACATTTCCGTTCTCCTTTCAGGCAAGGTCAGATCAAAAAGTGGACTCTGGAAGTCCAATTGTCAAGAGCAGGTGTTTTATATTGCACCCCCTGGACTCGTCGCGTTAGATTGCGCCCGGAGGATAACGATGTACATGCTACCGGGCAAACGTTTCCTGGTTCCGGGCATGCTGCTGGCCCTGTGGCTGGCCGGTTGCCACCGGCCCGTGCTCCGGCCCGAGCCCAGTCCGGCACCGACCCCGGCCCTGGAGGCACGGCAGTTGACCCGCCTGGGCCGGCCCGGAGAGGCCATGGAGCGATTGGCGCGCCTGCTCCAGGAAAACCCGCGTGACCTGGCGGTGCAACGCTGGTACGTGGAGGCAGCACGGGCCGCCGGTCGCCTCGACCAGGCCGAGCGGCGCTACCGTCGCCTGGAGAAAAAGAGCCGCCTGCGCGGCCTGGCCAACTACGGCCTGGCCATGGTGGAGGCCGCTCGCGGCCCCGGACACCTGGAGCCGGCCCTGGACAGGTTCCGCCAGGCTGCCGGCTTGCTACCCGAGGCGGCCGACATCCCTTACCGCATGGGGCTGCTCTACCTGCTGGCCGGGCGCAACCAGGAGGCCCTGGCGGCTTTCGCCCGGGCCATGCAGCTGGACGGGCAGCAACCCGCTTACCGGGTTGCCCGGGCGGAGGTATTGAGCCGTCTCGGCCGGGACGGCGAGGCCATGGAGTTGCTGCGACCGGTCCTGGACATGCAACCCGAACAACCGGTGGTGCAGCGGGCCCGCACGGTGGCCGCCCGCATCTACGATCCCACCCGGGACTCCGACCCGGAAGTCGTGACCGATCTGAGAAAGGTCATGGACCTGCTGACCCGTGACTACGTACAGCAGGCCCTGCAACTGGCCAACAAGGTCCTGGACCGCTTTCCCCGGGACGCCCTGGCCCTGACCTTGAAGGGACTGGCGCACAGCCGCCTGCTCAACAACGGCGAGGCCGTGGCCGCGCTGGAGGCCGCCCTGGCCAGCCAGCCCGGTAATCCCTCCGCCCTGGTGGGCCTGGGAGACATCTACTTCCGCCTGGAACGATTCGGCAAGGCCCGCCGCTACTACGAACAGGCCGCCGAGTTGAATCCCTTCGACCCGGAAGTGCACCAGCGCCTGGGTGAACTGGCCTCGGCCCGGCGTGAACACCAGCTGGCCGCCCAGTCCTTCGCGCGGCTGGTGATGCTGCAACCGCGGGTACTGCAGAACCGCTATCGCTACGCCCTGGAGCTGTATTCCGCCAACCACTGGCACCAGGCCATCGACGTCTACCGCGGCATCCTCGAGGAAAAGCCCGACGACCTGGAATCACTGGTACGCCTGGGTTCACTGCACCTGCTGCTGTCACGGCGCGAGGCGGCCCGCAAGAAGCACCACCTCCAGCAGGCGGCCCGCTACCTGCGCCGGGCCCGGGAGATCAATCCCGAGAACCAGGCCATCAAGGAAATGCTTCAACAGGTGGAGAAGTAGCCATGCCCATCTACGAGTACCAGTGCCAGAAGTGCCGGCAACAGTTCGAGCTGCTGGTATTCGACCTGGCGGCCGAGATACGCTGCCCGGATTGCGGCAGCAAGCGGGTGAGCAAGCTCCCTTCCCTGTTCGCCCACAAGAGCGACTCGGGCTTTACTCCCAGCTCGGGAGGTTCTTCCTGCAGCGGCTGCACCTCTTCCAGCTGCAGCGGCTGCAGCTGCCACTGAGATCCCGACTCCGCGGCCCGGCCAACACCATCAACAGCACCAGCAACCCCGGCAGGCCGGCAGCCGGGTGTTCCGGCGGCGGAGCCGACGAGCAGCCTCCTCCCCGCAGCCCGCCGGCAAAGGCCTCCTGGTAGCTGGCCGCTCCCTGCAGGCAAGGCCGGGCCGCAAACGTCACTCCCCGCGCCGAACAGCTGATGCTCACCTGCCGGCCCCGGCGCGGCGCCTCGGCCACCCGGCGGCCGTACAATCCTCCGCCCAGGTCCACCACCGGCCCGGCCCAGCGCAGGCCCGGTGCCGAGAACTCCACTTCCAGACCCTCTCCCAGCGGCCGACCCCCGGCATCCCGGGGCACGGCACAGGCCCAGACCACGTCGCCGGCGGGAGGCATCCACCGCTGCGTGATCCCGCACAGGCTCCGCCGGTCATCCACCGGCCGGTCGCCGGCGACCCCGGCCAGCGCCGCCGGCACCCACAGCCGGCCGAACCCCCAGTCGGGACGAAAGAGATCCCGGCCGGTCTCCTCGTCTCCGGACGCGCTCAGGCTCAGGAGCCGTGCCAGCTGCCGGCCGCTGAGCCGGGGCTGCCGTTGCAGCAGCTGGGCCGCCACCCCCGCTACCAGCGGTGCCGCCATGGAGGTACCCCCGGCCAGGGCGTGGCGACCGTCCGCCAGTACCAGGCGCAGGCTTCCGCCCGAGTAGAACAGCGAGTCGGGACGGCGGGGATCGCTGTCGGCGCTGAGGGTGGAAGCCACCAGCCAGCCCGGGGCCAGCAGTTCCGGCTTGGGGCGACCGTCGCGAGTGGGTCCCAGGACGGAAAACCAGCTCCGCTCGCCCACCCGGCCCTCCACCCGCTGTTGCTTGCCGCCGATGTCCTGCCAGTCGACGCGATTGGTGAACGAACCCACCGCCAGCACCCCCTGGGCGGTGGCGGGGGGACCGACCAGGACGGTGGGATCCACGTGGTCCACGAAGCCGGGCCAGGCCCCGCCCAGTTCGAACTCGGCGATCCAGGCATCCAGGCGGGTTCCGCTCCCCGCCACTTCCAGCACCCACACACCCGCCGCCGGCGACAGACCTCCCTGGTCGGTGATTTCCACCTGGCAACGCCACAGCCCGTTGAACGGCGCCGCCTGCCCGGCGCAGGCGGCGGTGACGACACCGGTGGGATCTTCCCTGGTAAGCTGATTCGGTCCGGCGGAGGACACCTCGCTGGTGCGACCCCCGGCCGGGTCCTCCACCACCAGGCGCAGGCCGTCGGCCGAGTCCGCCCAGACGTCGACCAGCACGCTGGCCTCGGTGCCCGGATTCACGGCCGGCAACTGCAGCCCCAGGCGCAGGGGCCGTACTGCCGGCAGGGCGGCCCGGGCATGAATGGCGCTGTCGCCCTCGTTGCCGGCCGCCACCACCACGGCCCGGCCCTCCTGCCGGGCCAGGTCGGCCAGGGCCAGTTCCAGCGGCTCGCTGCCGTCATGGGCCCCCAGCTGGTTGCCCAGCGACAGGTTCACCACCAGGGGCCGGCCGGCGCGCCGGGCCACGGTGTCGGCAAAGGCCAGGCCCCGCAGGATGTCGTCCTCGCCGAAGCCACCCTGGTCGATGTCCACCGCCTTGACCACCACCAGTTCCACGGCGGGAGCCGCTCCCCGGTAGACGGCGTCGCCGCTGGCCACGATGCCGGCCACGTGGGTGCCGTGGCCGATGCGGTCGCGGCCGGCCGGCCAGACGGTACCGCGGCCTTCCAGGTCATCCTGCAACTGCTCCCGGGAAAACACCGCCCCCCCGCCCAAGGCCTCCAGGTCCGCGTGAACCCCGGTGGCCGGCATGGTCTGGTCCAGCAGCCAGGCCACCCGGGTGCGCCCCCGCTGGTCGCGAAAGTCGGGGTGGCGCCAGTCGATGCCGGTATCCACGATGGCCACCCATACCCCGGCACCGTCGTGTCCGGGCTGGAGCCGCACCTGGTCCAGGCCGCACAGCGGGGCGGCCCGGTCGAGGCGCAGGCGATAGCGGGCCGGGTGCAGCAACTCCACTGCCCCGGCCACCGCCCGCTCCACCACGCACACCCTGCCCAGGCAGGGCCCCCGGCCGGCCGCCCGGTCCGGTGCGGCGAACACCGCCAGGCAGGGAGCCCGCCGGCAGGTGCCCGATCGATCAGGCAGCGTCAACCTGGCGCCGGCCCGGACTCCGTCAGCCCGGGCCGCGGCCGGCAGGCACAGCGCCAGCAGCAGACCCCAGGGCAGCCGCCGGGCCGTTCTAGTCGAAGTTAGAGCCAATGCCGATGGAAATGCGGATGCTCTTGGGTTCGACCTCGGCGTAGAGGGCATTGTTGGGATAGGCGTCCACGAAGGCGTAGTCGTCGTTGACCTCGTACTGCCCGATGATGTCGTTGAACCCGTAAGCGATGCGAATGAAGCTGTTCCAGGGCTGAACCCCGAACAGGTAGGCCTTCAGCTTGAGGGTCACCGACAGGTCGTAGAGCATGTAGTTGCCGTTCTTCGAGGAGATGTCGAAAAAGGGCCGCTCGCGCCTGATGCTGCCGGGGATGACGGCCGGATCCCAGTAGCTTTCCGGGTTGCGCATGATGTTGCCGAAACGATCCCGGGCATAGTCGGCGGTGTAGCCCCAGAGGTTGCCCATGGTACCGGAGATCTCGGCCCACAGGCTGACGAAGTGCAACGGTCCGAAGCGGCGGTCGATGTGGCGGGCCAGGGGAAAGCGGTAGCTCAACCCCAGGATGAGCATGGTCTCGCCGCGCAGGGAGAAATCCTCGTAGCCGGCGAACTCCTGGGTGGTGGAGAAGGTGGGCACGTAGCGCAGGGGATGCAGGGAACCGGCGAAGAACTCGTCCCAGCGGTGCACGTTGCGGTTTATCCAGCCGGCACGCAGGTGCAGCTCCAGGGTGTGCCGGCCTTCCTTGTTCCACCAGAAGATGGGCAGGTACTCGGTGTAGCCCAGCTGGAGTTCGTGGTAACGGTAGTCGTCGGAGTGGTCGCCGGGCGGGTTGCTGCGCCCCAGCCACTCGACGTCGGCCCAGTCCTTGGTGGGCAGGCCGGTGCGCACGAAGCCGTAATCCAGGGCCACCCGCCGCCCGCCCCGCGGATTTACATCCGCTTCCGGACCGCGCCGCGCCAGGTCCTGGTACTCCACCCCCAGTGTATAGGTGTTGTTGGTGAGGAAGGCCTGTTCCTTGGTGCCCGAGGAACGCTTGGAGCTCAGGTGCCGGTAGACGTAGCGGCCGTTGAAACCCAGCTGCGGCGCCAGGCGGTAGTCGAAGCCCACCCAGCCGAAGTCGGCCACCTGGCGGTTCTTGTAGTTGACCGGCGGCGGAAAATGCGGGTCCGAACGCGAGGGGGCCAGGGCGCTCGAGGTGAATCCCTGGGCGAATTCGTAGGCCAGGTTCAGGCGCGTCCAGCCCACGTAGAAGGAGGGATACCAGAAGTTGTTGACGTAGGTCAGCGAGTAGACCGATTGCTGCCCCAGCAGCATGGTGGCAGCCAGCATGTGCTTGTCGAGGGCGTCGACCAGCAGCACCTGGCCGCCGATCTCGATGCCCCGGCGCTCGTAGATGAACATGGGCACACCGATGGGCGGGGCCCAGTTGCGGGGACTGAAGGGATTGTAGGAATCGCTGTCCTCCGCGATCTCGGGCAGGGCCTCCTGTCGTTCCAGGCTGCGCTTTACCTGCTCGGCCGTCACCTGGTAATCGACGGTGGCGGGCCGGTTGAAGAAATCCGCCCGGCGCAGGGCGTAAAGACGCAGGCCGTAGGAGGTGAAGTAACTGTAGAGCAGGTCACCGCTGCTGGTGATGAAGGGATTGAAGGCACCCCCCAGCACGTTGGTCAACTGCACCACCCGGCCGCTGGCCAGGTCCAGGCGGTAGATGTTGAAGACGCCGGTACGATCCGAGGAGTAGACGACGGCCTTGCCGTCGGGCGTGAAGCGGGCATCGCGATCCTCGGCCCGGTCCCAGGTCAGCGGATGCAAGTTGCCGCCGTCGGAGTCGAGCATCCACACGTCCTGCTGGTTGTCATGGTAGAGATCGATGACGATTTGCCGGCCGTCGGGACTGAAGGAGGGTTGTCCCAGCAAGGTGCCGTCGTGGCGCCGGATCAGCCACTTGACACAGTCCTTCATGCGCCGGCCCTGCAACAGGCAGGTGCCGTCGGGGCGAACCTCCCGGGCGGCGGCCGGCATCACCCCCAGGTGGTTCTGGCCGTCTTCCACGTGCACGAAGGCTATGGTCTTGCCGTCCGGGGAGTAGCTGGGCAGGTAGGCCCGCAGGCGCCGCGACAGGCGGGTCACCTGTTCGCTGGCGATGTCGTACTCGTAGAGGTCCATGCGGTAGTAACCGTCCAGGCTGACACAGGGCAGGGAGGTATTGGGGCAGCTGATGGAGGAAAACAGCACCTTCTTGCCGTCGGGGCTGAACTCGTAGCCCAGGAAGCTGGAGGCTCCCCGGATGACCTTGGTGTCGTCGGCGATCTCTTCCCGGCGCTCCTTGTCGATACAGTAACCGGTGAACTGGGGCTGCTCCTCCTCGGGTACCGGCTCCAGCACCAGCTGGCGGCGCTTGCTGTAGGCCAGCCACTTGCCGTCGGGGGAAAAGCGCGGGTACATGTGCCACTGGCCCTGGCTTTCCATGGCCGACTTGCGCTGCTTCTTGTTCCAGAACACCACCCGGGAGGACTTCAGGCCGTAGCGCCGCCGCAGTTCCTTGAATCTCTCCAGGTAACGCTTGCGGATCCCGGCGTCGTGCAGTTTCTCCTCGATGAGCCGCTGCAGGGCGAAGGGATCCAGGGCCGCCAGCCGGTCGGTCTGTTCCGGATCGTCGAACAGGGCGATGGCCAGCGCCTCCAGGTTGTCGCGTTGCCGGTACTCCCGGGGAATGCAGCGTTGCGGCCACAGGCGCACCTTCCAGCGACCGTCGGGATTCTTCTCCAGCACCTCCGGCCAGCCGCCGCGGGCCAGCGGCTTGAGGGAAAAACCCAGGTGTTCCTGGCGGCGGATGGGTTCGGCCTGGCGCCGGTAACGATCCTTCATCCACTGCAGCCACTGGCGGTACAGGGTGGGACCATCCACCCCCAGTACGTCTTCGAAGTTCTTGTCCCAGCTCAGGTGACCCTGTTCACCCGAGTTCAACGCCAGCTGGGCCCACTTCTCCTTGCCGTACTTCTCCATGACGAACAGGCCCATGGTGTAGCCCTGCTGGTAGCCGCGCTCGCCGTCGAAGGAGGTACCCGCCATGCCCCGGTTGAACATCTGCTCGTAGTCCAGGTAGTTGTCCTCGAGCATGCTCATGCGCTGGTGCATGTCGCGGGAGGTGGTCCACCAGTTGAATCCCGCCAGGTGGGTGCCGTACTCGGCTATTCCCTCGGCCCAGAACCAGGGAGTGTTCCAGCCGATGACCACCGCGGCACCGAAATCGATGTTGTGCACGCCGTCCTCGACCTGCCCCTGGCCCACCACCACCACCGCGCCCTCGGACTTCCAGGAGTTGGCCTTGAGGGAGACGATGTGGGTGAACTCGTGGGTAAAGGCATCGGGAATCCAGTCTTGCCGCCCCCGCAGGATGTAATACAACGGCGTCGCCCACATGGTAATCTGGTCGAAGTTGTAGGCGGCCCAACCGTTGGAGTAGTCCTCCTGGTCGCGAACGACGACGTTGATCTTCTCCTGCAGGGGGTAGTCGAACTGTCCGGTGACCTTGTGGTAGGCGATCTCGGCGTACTTGGCAATCTTGCGCGCCGTCCACTCCTCCTGGGGATAGTAGAAGATGCGGAAGTGCGCCGTCTCGTACACCAGCCAGTCCACGTCGGGAAAGGGATGCTGGTAGAAGAAGCGAGCCCCTGCCGGCGCTCCCCAGCCCAGGGAGATCAGCACCAGCACCAGACCCGGCAGCCCCCACCGGCACCCACCCTGGTTCCTGTCCGCTCCTCGCCTGCCCGGAAACATTTCCATGGCTCCTTCCGACCGGCCGGTCTACCAGCGGGTGGTTACCGTCAGGCCCATCTCGCCCAGGACGACCGAGTCTCCCAGGCTGGTACCCAGGACCTGCATGGGCATGAAGTTGTTGAAACTGGGGTTGTCGCCGTCCTTGTCGGTGAGATAGATGCTGTTGCGCCCCAGCAGGTGGAAGCGGGCAAACAGGTCTATGTCCAGCCAGTCCAGCGGCTTGATGATGATCCGGGGGGTCAGGGTAACCAGGAATCCCTGGTTGGACACCAGCTCGCCGCTGGGATCCAGCCGCTGGTGCAGCCGCCACTCCTGGTAGCGTACACCGTTGAAGAGGATGAACTCGTCTCCGTCGCTGGAGCCGCCGTTCTTGGGTACCGACCAGTCGACCTGCTCGGCCCGGTACTCGGCCATGCCCACCTTGGTGGGGAAACGCCAGCGAAATTCGCCGGTCAACCGCAAGGCCAGCCACTCCAGGGCCGCGGTTGCCTGCAGGCGGAAAAACAGTTCGTCGCCCAGGTCCAGGAAGGCATTGGTGATGGACGAGTGCCGGTCCGACAAAAACTGCACGGCGCCGGGCAGGCGCACGTTGTATCCCAGCCCCCCGCCCAGGGCCAGGTAACGCCATACCTGCCAGCGACCGGTGAAAAACAGCTCGATGTCGGTGGTACCGGTACCGGTGATGTTGACGGTGCGGTTGCCCGGTGCCTCGTTGCCGGTGGGCAGCTTCCAGCGTACCCCCAGGCCCAGCGACACCAGGGGATCGGCGGAGCGGTAGAACTGGTAGAGCAGGCCGGCTTCGGCGTCTCCCAGTTCCCCGTCGGCCCGGCGGTTGGCGCCGTTGTCGGTCTGTTCACTCCAGACCAGGGGCAGGTCGAGCCACATGGTCCAGTTGTCGGTGAAGCCGAAGGCGCCGTGGAAGTCCAGCACGGAGACGAAGTAACGGTAGGGAGCCGGGGCGATGTCGCCGTCGGAATTGAAGAAGGAGTCGGAGATCAGAAAGCGGCTGCCCACGCTCATCTCCAGCACCGACTTTCCCAGGCTCACTGCCCGGGCCGTTTCCAGGCGCGGCTCGTGCTGCCAGCCGGTATGTGTCTCGAAGGCACCCGCCCGGGCCAGAACCGGCAGCAACCAGGCGGTCAACATCAACAAGGAGGCTGTTCTTCGCATCATTTGTCACCCTGCGCCGGGACGGATCCACACTCCGGGAATCGGGCAAAATGCAACCAGATTTACCGGGTTATGTCAAGCCGGGTCTTGACTACGCAGGCAGCATGTGCCATCCCTGTCAGCACCCGTACAGCTCGCGCGGCCGATCGATAACTTGAGTGATTATCGCCGGCTGGATT
>QMME01000051.1 GCA_003647095.1 Deltaproteobacteria bacterium | reverse complement strand
GACAGGGCCACCAGCACCAGCAGGGCCGGGGCCAGGAAGACCAGCTGTGGCTGCGGCGGCAACAGGGATACCGCCACCACGAAGGCAAGTACCAGGATGATCTTCACCCGGGCATCCAGGCGGTGGACGGGGCTGGTACCGGAGGCCAGTTTCTCAATGGTGCGGTGATGCACTGCCCTTCTCCCGGCGCCTGCTCAACCAATATCCCAGCAACAGCAACAAACCTGCCACCAGGCAGGTCCCGCTCACTCCGGCTACCAGCTGCCGCAACGCCGGTGACATGGGCAACGGGGCCTGGTAATCGGGCATGGGTGCCGCCAACAAGGATTCTTCCTCCCCGACTCGTTGTTGTTGCAGGGTGTGCTCCAACCCGTCCGGGCTGGCCGAGGCCAGCAATGACAGGCCGCCGGCCACGGCCAGTGACACCAGGAAGATGCCGGTCGCCAGGCGTTTCATGACAGTGATTCCCTCAGGTGCGGCCGGGCGGCATACAGCAGTCGCAGCGCCGCCACGGTGAGCAACCCCTCGCCGATACCGATAAGGGCATGTACCCCACCCATGGCGACCAGGGCCGGTCCCAGGGGCAGGCGCCCGGAGAGCCATAGTTCCAGGGAGCAAAGAACAGCCCCTCCCTCGACCGCCAGCCAGGCGGCTGCGAAGACCAGCAGGTAGTGGCGCAGTTTATGCCCGGTTCCGGGACCGGCCCGTACCAACAGGTGACCGGTGAAGGCGCCCAGCAACCCCATGTTGATGAAGTTGGCTCCCAGTGCGGTTATTCCTCCGTCCTGAAACAGCAGCGCCTGTACCAGCAACACGCAGAACATGACCACCGAGGCCACCGCCGGGCCGAGTAGCACCGCCAGCAAGACCGCTCCCAGCAGGTGACCCGAGGTTCCACCGGGTATGGGAAAGTTCACCATCTGGGCAGCGAACACGAAGGCCCCCATCACTCCCATCAGCGGCACCTGCCGGTCCGACAGTTGCCGCTCGGCGCTACGCACGCAACCGGCCAGCGCCGCCACGGCGATGACATCACCGGCCACCCACACCGGGGTGGAGAGCAATCCGTCGGGCAGGTGCACGCCTGGTCCTCCTCAGAGCCCCGCCAGGGGAACGGAACGCACCAGTTGCCCGTGCTTCACCCCGCGGGTACCCAGGATGCGATCCGCCAGACTGGAGATGTTATCGGGCCGTCCCCGCAGCACCAGCACCTCGAGGCAGTTGGCGTGATCCAGGTGTACGTGGGTGGCGGCCAGCACCACGCCCTCTTGCTCATGCTGCAGGTGGGTCAACCGGGCCTGCAACTCGGTAACGTGGTGGTCGTAGACGAAGGTCAAGGTGGCACATACCTCGCCGCGTGCCTCGCTCCACTTCTCCTCCACCAACCGTTGGCGCACCATGTCCCTGATGGCCTCGGAGCGGTTGGCCCAGCCATGTTCTTCCACCCAGTGATCGAAGCGCTTGAGCAGACCCTCTTCCATGGAAACCCCGAACCTGGCCATCCTGTCCATGACACCTCCGGTGGCAACCTGGTGCCACTTCACGACTATTCGTAGCACTTATTGCGGTACGGGAACAAGGGAAAAAAGTCGGGGGGTGAAAATGGGTGGGGTGGAGATGATGATGGAGATTTCTTGAACCGATTGGTGGCAAACCGTATAAGAGCGACATGATCGATCTGCATACCCACACCACCGCCTCGGACGGCACACTGTCTCCCAGACAACTGGTCCAGGCGGCCGCAGCCGTCGGTTTGAGCGCTATCGCCGTGACCGATCACGACACCACCGCGGGGCTGGAAGAAGCCCTCGACGAGGCCGGCCCCTCCGGCGTGCGGGTGGTACCCGGGGTGGAGATCAGCATCGAGTTTCGGGGACCACGGGTTGGGGGCCGTCCCGGCTGGTTGCACCTGTTGGCCTACTTCCTGCCCGCCGGAGGCCTGCTGGCCGGGAAACTGGAGCGCCTGCAGCGCTGGCGACGGGAACGCAACGGCCTGATGGTGGAAAAGCTGCGCCGGTTGGGTATGGACATCACCCTCGAGCAGGTGGCCGCCCTTTCCGGAGGCGGGCAGGTGGGCCGACCACACTTTGCCCGGGCCCTGCTCGAGGCCGGCTACGTGGACAACCTGCAGCAGGCTTTCGATCGTTATCTCAAGAAGGGCGCGGCCGCCTACGTAGACAAGCAACGACTCACCATCGACCAGGCGTTACAGCTGGTACGTGAAGATGGGGCGGTGGCCGTGCTGGCCCATCCCTTCTCGCTGGGCCTGGGAGACGAGGAACTGTCGGAACGGCTTGCCCGGTGGCGCTGGCTGGGCCTGGCGGGCATGGAGGTCGAGTACCCCGAGCATGACTCCGATTTGCGCCGGCGGCTGCACCGTCTGGCCGCCCATCACCAACTGGTGGCCACCGGCGGCAGCGACTTCCACGGCACCAACAAGGACGGCATCGAGCTGGGCCGGGGCCATGATGGCAACATCAGTGTGCCCGACGAGGTGCTGGCGGAACTGGAGCGGCGGCGTTGACGCGCCGGACCCGGGGGACGCCCATGGGTCGTCGCCGCTGCTCGTTGCTGGTGTTGTTGCTGGCAGCGTTTCCCTGCCGGGCGCTGTCCCACGCCCAGTACCAACCCTTCTCGCTGAACCGTTTCCTGGAGGTACGTTGCCGGCCCGGGGGACTGCTTTTCGACTACACCGTCACCATCGGCGATGTCCCCGCCGGGCAGCTGCGAAAACGCGCCGACGACGATGGTGACGGCAGGCTGGGTCCAGCCGAGCAGAAGAAGTTGCTGGACTGGATCACCGGGGTGGTGGCCCGGGGCCTGCGGCTCTCCCTCGACGGCCGGCGCCTGCCGGCGTTGCCCTGGAGCATCACCGCCCAGTGGGGAGATGAACGGGTCCGGGTTTTTTCGCCACTGCGCCTGCACCTGGTCGCAGAGCAGCCCTGTTCGCCCGGCAACCACCTGCTGTTGTTGCATGACACCTCGCGCTTGCCGGCACTGGAACAGAGCGAGTTGCTGGTTCATAGCACCGCCCCGTGCCCGCAAGTCAGCGCCTTCCTGCCCGGGCGGGGTGGAGCGGTAGCGGGCCCCGTTTTCTGGAATGGAGGCCGGCAGCCCGATCCGGTACAGGTCAGGTTCACCCTCGCAGCCACTCCTCCTGCCGGGGAGGATTCCGCCCCGGGCGGCTCCCCGTTACTGGACGATTCCAGCGGCCCGCTCAAGCGGGCCCTGGCCGAGCAACACCTGGGCTTCTGGGGGTTCCTGGCCATTCTGGCCCTGGCGGTGGGCCTGGGGGCAGCCCACGCGTTGTCGCCGGGACACGGCAAGACCCTGGTGGCCGCCTACCTGGTAGGCAGCCACGGCAGGGCGCGCCACGCCGTGGTGCTGGGCCTGGTGGTCACCATGACCCACGTGTTTTCCGTGATAGTCCTGGGCCTGGTGGCCCTGTGGGCGTCGGAGAAGGTACTGGCCGAACGGCTGGCGCCCTACGTCTCCCTGGCGGCAGGTTTGCTGGTGCTGCTCACGGGAAGCTGGATGCTGCTGACCAGGTTGCGCGGCCGCCACCATCACCACCCTCATGGAGACGACCATCACCACCACGATCACGCTCATCACGCACATGCAGGTCCGACCGCGGCCGGGCAGGTACGCTGGTCGGAGTTGCTGGCCCTGGGCATCTCCGGCGGCCTGGTACCCTGTCCCTCGGCCACGGTGGTGCTGCTGTTCGCCATCTACGTGGGACAGATCGGCCGGGGCCTGCTGCTCATCTGCGCCTTCAGCCTGGGGCTGGCTCTTACCCTGGTGCTGCTGGGCCTGGCCGTGCTCCAGGGCAGTAGCCTGCTCGGTCGCCTGCTGGGAGACGGGCGGCTGGCGCGGCTGTCCGGCTGGCTACCCGTGGCCAGCGCCGTGGTGGTCCTGGTGATCGGCCTGGTGATGACCCTGCTGACACTGCCGGCATTGCTTGCCAGGGGCTAGAAATATCCGTAGCGCAGTAGCTGCGCCCAGATATCGCACATGGCGTGGAAGACCACCGCTCCCCCGATGGATCCCGTGCGTGCCCGCAGCCAGCCGAACACCAGGCCGGGGAAGAACGTTCCCAGCTTGTCCAAGCGCGGCTCCACCAGGTGTCCCACCGCGAAGAAGGCGGCGGCAATCACCACCGACCAGCCCACCTCGGCCCCCAGGATACGCACCCGGCCCTTGAACAGGGAATCCAGCCGGGTCTGCAGGTAACCGCGGTAGAAGGCCTCCTCGGGCAGGGCCACCAGCAGGAAGTATCCCACCACCTCGGTCCAAAAGCTGGATGGCAGGTGCAGTTCGAACGCCTGGCTGCGGCCGAACCACCACTTGTAGGCCGGAATGTAGGGGGGAAAGAAGATCAACATCAGAACCGCCGCCCAGAACAAGCCGCGGCCCAGCCCCTGCCAGGAGATGCCATAAGCCCGGGGATCCTCTCCCCGCCGCTGCAGGAACTCCAGCGGCAGGAAAAGGAACACGATGCCGGCTATGCCCCAGAGGTTGTCCCTGACGAAGGGGATGAAATCGAGCAGCTTGAAGGCGGCGATGATGGCGATGGCCAGACCCCACAGCAGCACCACCTCGCGCCACACCTTGCCTGGTTCGTCGCTCAGCATGTTCACTCCCGGGACCCGACCATGCCAGCACCAGCGGCAAACAACCGCTCAAGGGGCTATTGACCACGGCCTGGTACGCGATATAGCATGACGGAAGACGGCAAAGGAGGGAAAAATGACTATCGCCAATCGGGCCGGGTCCCGGCTCCTTTTTCTGTTGCTTTGCGGATTCACGCTGCTCCTGGCGGGTTGTCCTTCTTCCAGCCAGGCCACTCGCTGCGGCCCTCCCACGGTCAATGCCGGAGAGGATCTGCAGGGGAAGGTGGGAGAGATGGTGATCCTGCAGGCCAGCCTGCGCCTGCCGCCCGAATCGGAACAACTGTGCATCGACGAGAAGGCCAGCGTCACCTTCCGCTGGGAGCAACTGGGTGGACCCGACGTCGAGTTGCAGGGCGCCAACCAGCCCCAGGCCTCGTTCGTTCCCGGCGAGCCGGGATCCTATTCCTTCCGTTGCCAGGCCACCTACCCGGTGACCGCGGCCAACCCGGCCGCCCAGGTCAGCCAGTGGGACACCGTTCAGGTCGAGGTCCAGGCATCGGCCTGTCCCTCACCCCTGGCCGACGCCGGCGAGGACCAGCAGCTGGCCACCCTGGCCGGGCAGCCCGTCACCGTCACCCTGGACGGCAGCTCGAGCCGGCCCGCCGAGGGAGCGGGTTGCCAGGACGTGCAGCTGACATCTTCCACCTGGACGCAGGTGAGCGGACCGACGGTGAGCATTACCAACGCCGACCAGCTCCAGGCCACCGTGGAGCTGAGCGAATTCGGCGATTACGTCTTCCAGCTCGAGGTCCGGGACTCCGGCGGCACCGAGGGCGGGCGGGTAGACACCGCCAGCGACACCGTGGCCGTGTCCCTGGTGGAGCGCTCCCCCTGCGAGGAGAACCTGGTGGTAACGGTGGTGGAGGCAGATGGGCAACAACCGCTGGCCGGGATCCACGTGACGGTGGTGGACGCCGCGGGCCAGAGCCACAACCAGGACACCGACGCCAGCGGCCAGGCCAGCTTTACATCCCTGGCGGTGGGTACGCGCAAATCGATCACCGCCATCTCCGACGAGAAGGTCACGGCCCTGCCCGGCGCCAGCGGCGAGCGCAACAAGTACGAGATCACCACCGTGCTGGAACATTGCTCCTCTACCATCACCATTCCCCTGCGCCTGACCGAAAGCGGTTGGCTCGCCCAACCCCGGGGCCTGGTGACCGGCAAGGTGCCCCAGAACATCTGGGACATGCTGCCCCACTCCTTCCGCTGTGCCGGCAGCTGTGCCAACGACAGCGACTGCGACGCCATCTACAGCAAGGGCACCTATTACTGCGAGCAGGAGGCCAACACCTGCCAGGGAAGCTGCACGCCCAGGTCCCTGCTTCCCTTTTTCAGCCTGGGCGGAGGCGAGATCTCCGGCCAGATGCGGGTGGTCATCATCACCGACACCTTCGACCTGCGCAGTATCAGCCGCTTTCCCGTCAGGCGCCTGTTCGCCCGGCCCCCCACCGCCGATGCCATCCTGCCCGGCAACCTGACCAGCGACGACACCTTCCTCAACGGCCTGGCACCCAGCCTGGGACTGGATCCCTACGGCGACATCTGTGATTCCAGCTCCGACTGTCCCGACACCATAAACTGGATGTGCGACACCGACCAGGGCGGATACTGCAAGGACCTGCATCCCCTGCGCAACGTGCGCATGGAAGTGCCCGCCGGCACGGGCCGCACCCTGGTGTTGCTGGCCGGGGTGATGAACATCTCCATGATCGAGCTGTTGCCGGTGCTGCTGCCCTTCCTCGATTCCAACGGCGAGGGAGTTTCCTTCGACGTGGCCTCGATGATGGCGGCCTTCAAGGTGCAGACCCTGCTGGTTTGCCCGCTCACCCTGGATATCCAGGCCGGTGCCGAGACCAGCATCACCCCGGTACTGGAGGGGATCACGGCTGAAGACTGCTTCACCGTCGACTACCAGCAACGTGACGACGTCGTGCCCCTGGTGGACCCCAACGCCATCGATCCTGCCAACAGCTGCGATCCCCAGAACGACAACTGCTCGGACATTCGCCCGGATCTCAAGTGCCTGGCCGATCCCGATTCTCCCCAGGACTACTACTGCATGATCCCGCTCTACAAGGTCAGCATCATCACCAACGACAAGGTCCAGCTGCAGTCCGACCTGACCGGCTTCGATCCCAGCGATCCCGCGGCCGACGAGCGCCTGTGCTCGCAACTGCCGTCCACCGCCCAGCACGAGGTCAAGTGCGACGACGACGGAAACGGTATCCCCGAGACCTGCGTGGACGCCAACCACGATCCGGCGCCGATCTTCTGCGACGTCTCCGTCGACCCGTCCAGCACCGACTGCAGCTACCCCTTCGGCCTGTCCCTGGCCGCCATCGACGTGCCCCCGGGCCACAACCTGCTGCCCGGCGGCGGACGCTTACCCATCGGCTTCGATTTCAACCGCACACCTCACTCCTACAACCAGCAGCCGGTCTTCCTGGCCCCGCCACGCGAGGGGGCCCTGGCCGGAACCAACCTCTCGGTGGTACAGCTGCTCTTCCGCAACCTGGTCACCCACGACGACATGTCATATTTCCTGCTGCCCGGGCATTTCGGCGCTTCGGCATCGTCCTCGGGAGCCGTGGCCAGCCTGGCGTTGCCTCCCTTCCTGGGTCCGCCCGCCGCCGATACCGCCGCCGAGGCGGGATTCGAGGTGGCGGTACACTTCGTCCCCGACGATCCGCTGGCGGACTGCGACACGGTCACCTTCGAAAAGGTCTACGCGCTGGCCAAGAAGATGCACCCGCCCCAGGCGGGACAAAATCCGCCCCAGCCACTGGCCGAGCAGTCGCAGCAGGACGCCGCCCTGCACGGGTTGCTGCTGTCGTTCGTCGACCGGCCGGCACCGGGAGATAAGGTCGACCTGCTGATGGATCCCGCCTGGAGGGTCTATGCCCCGCCTGTCGTCAGCCAGTTCGAACTACCCCAATCGCCGTGGCCCTTCTCGTCCGGCCAGGAGATCCTGCTCACCTTCTGGGCAGGCGCCTTCGGCAGCGACCTGGACTACGACCTGTTCCCGCCGCGGCGCATCCTTACCGGGGAGACGGCCGAGTCCGAGGACGGCTGGTTCCTGCAGGTTCCTTGAACCACCGTCTTACTTGCCCTTGCCCACCAGGGCTTCCAGTGCCTGCTGGTTGACGCGCAAGCGGGCCGTGGAGCGGAGTTTCTCGAGCAGCTTCCGCTTGGTTTCCTGGCGCCGGGCGGCCCGCAGGCGCCCGAGCAATGACTGCCGGGCTTGTTCGAAGGTCTCCTTGCTGGCCGGCAAACGTCGCACCAACTGAATTAGGTGATATCCCCGGCTGGTCTTTACCGGCCCGGCCACCTGGTCCGGCTTGGTGAGGGCGAAGGCCGCCTCCGCCAGTTCCGGTCGCTGTCGGCGCGAAAAGACACCCAGGTCTCCGCCCCGGGAACGACTGGCCCGATCCTGGGAGTACTGGCGAGCCAGCTTTTCGAAGGACTCGCCCCGCGCCAGGCGTACCTTCAATTCCCGGGCCAGCTTCTCGTCGTCCACCAGGATATGGCGCAGGTGTACCCGCTCGGGATGATCGAATTGCTCCGGGTGGGCCTGGTACCAGGCCCGGGCCTCGTCTTCGCTGATGTCGTTCTGGTCCCCGGCTTCGCGTTGCAACAAGGTGTTCTGCAGCAGGTTGCGACGGTAGTTCTCCACCTTGGCCAGGTATTCCGCCTCCCGGTCCAGGCCGCGCCGATGGGCCTCCTGCTCGAGCAGCAGGTTGTCGACATAGCTTTGCAGTACCCGTTCCAGTCCCGAGCGGCTGGCCTTGAGGCTTTCCGGGTAGGGTTCGGCGTAGCGCAGGAATTCCTCCCGGTGTACTGGTATACCGTTCACCTCTGCCAGGGCGTCAAGAGCCGCCTGGGGCTTGGTACTCGGGGCGGCTATCCTTTCCTTCCCACCATCCACCGCGGGCGAGCGATCTTCCCGAGAACAACCGGCGAGCATCAAACCGATCAAGAAAACGACGATTCCCGGCTTGGCCATGACCACCTCCTCGACATATTCGCTTTTACCCGCGCCTGCTCTCATGTCAAGATATACCTGAACCCGGCCGGAACCGCCGGCAGACATGGAAAGGAGTCGGCCGCCAGGGCATGACCGCAACCAAAATGCCAATCGGCCTGCTGCGTCTCGGTGAAGCGCTTCCCTTCGCGGGAGTCGCCTGGCTGGGCGCCTGGCTGGCCCAGCCGGCCAAGGGTGCAGTCGCCTGGCTTCCCTTGCTGGTGGCTCCCCTGGCGGTGTTTCTGCTGGCCGCCTTCGCTTTCCTTTTCAACGACTGGCAGGACGGCCCTGCCGACAGCCTCGTCCCCGCCAAGCGGATCCGGGCCCGCACGGTTGCCAGGCACTCTCGTCTGGGAGCCGGCTTGCTGGGCACGGGCGGGTTGGCCATGGTCCTGCTGGCCCTGCCCGGAGAAATTCGCCCGCTCTGGGCCGGCCTGGCCAGCCTGGTCCTGGCCATCTGCTACAGCATGCGGTGGTTTCCTTGTAAACAGGTACCTGTGCTGGCCAGCCTGGTACACCTGCTGGAAGGAGACCTGGCCTTCGCCATCGGCTGGTGGTCTAGCGGGAACAACTCCTGGGAGGCGCTGCTGCCGGGGCTCACCTTCGGGTTGGTATTCGCCGCCGGGCATCTGCACCACGAGGTGCGGGACCTGGAGGCGGATCGCCTGGCCGGGGTGCGCACCTGCGCCGTGCGCTTCGGTCCCCGCCGCACCCTGTGGATCGGGTTCCTCCTGTGGCTGGGATCGGCCCTGCCGCTGACGATCTTCGTCCGGCAACGCCCCGCAATCCCCGAACTGGTGGCCGGGATCAATCTCCTGCTGGTAGCCGGCTACGCGGTGTTGTTCTTTACGCTGGGCCGGGGTACGGACAGCCGGCGGGGACGACTCCTGCGTCGCCTCTATCGCCTGCTCTACCTGGCCGGCGGATTGCTCATGGTGGCCAGCCTGTTGGCCCGGAGGTACTGGGGATGAGTCCACCTTCCGGCAAGAGGGTACGCTGGTGGTGGTACCTGCTGTTGTTGTTCCTGGGAGCGCTGCCCTACCTGGATACCCTGCAGGCACCGCTGACCTCGGACGACGTGTTGGTCGCCAGTGAAAACCCCATGCTGGCCGACCCCGGCAACATATTGCGCTATTTCACCGCCGACGTCGACTGGTTGGTCCCCCGGCAGCTGGGGCAAAAGCCGGCCGGGAGAAGTCGCTACGGCCTCTACCGCCCGCTGTTGGCGGCATCCTATCATCTGGACTACTGGATCTTCGGCCTGTGGTCACCCGGCTGGCGATTGCTCAACCTGCTGCTGCACCTGGGAGTGGTATTGCTGGTGGTATTGCTGGGAACGCGGCTGCTGGGATCGGCATGGGCGGCTTTCTTGGCAGGAGCCATGTTCGCGCTGCACCCGGCCCATGCCGAAACGGTGGCCTCCCTGCTGGGTGGCCGCGCCGGGTTGCTGGCGGCCCTGTTCTGCCTGGCATCGTGGCTGGCGTTGCTGCGCAGCCATGAGAGTTACGGCGCCGGGAGGGCAACCTGGCTGGGGCTGTCGCTGCTGGCCTACCTGCTGGGGTTGTTCTCCAAGGAGAACGCGGCCGTCCTGCCCCTGGCCATGGGTATCTGGATCTACGCCCTGGACAGGCCCGGCCTGCGCCAACTGGCCCGGCAACTGGCCCCTTATTTGCTGGTGCTTGCCGTCTATGTCACCGCTCGCCTGCTGGTGGTGGGACGGGTGGCTCCTTCCTCCTGGGAGGTGACCTTCGGCCGGCTGCCCGGCTGGCGGCTGGTGCTGGTGCTGCTCGCCATCCAGATCCATTACCTGTTCTGGGCCATCTGGCCCCTGCCTTACCGGCATCCCGACTGTTACCAGGATTTCCCGGCACAGCTGTCGCTGCTTGCCGGGCTGGCAGCCGCCCTGCTTCTGCTACTTCTGGTAGCCACTACCGCCAGGCTGGTTCTCAAGCGCACGGCCTCCCGGGAACGCCGCCTGCCGGCGGCGGGATTGCTGGTGTTCCTGGCCTGGTTGCTGCCGGTTTCGCACATCGTTCCCTTCGCGGTGGTGATGGCCCAGCGCTTCCTCTACCTGCCCAGCACCGCCTCCTGCCTGGTGGCCGGCTGGGCCCTGGAGTCGCTGGCCAGGAGGAGACGCCGGCTGGCCCTGGGACTGTCGGCCCTGGTGCTGGTTGTCTACGGGGGGGGACTGCTGTGGCAGAACTATTACTGGCGCGACACCGAGCGACTCTACCGCGGACTGCTGGAATGCCGGCCCCGCTCGGCCGATGCCTACAACAACCTGGGCACCTGGAAGCTGCGCTCCGGCCGGCCGGTAGAGGCCCTGGAAATGTTCGAACGGGCGGTGACCCTGGATCCCAACAATCCCCGGCCGGTCTACAACCGGGGGTTGGTGCTGCAGAAGCTGGGGCGGGTGAGCGAGGCCGAACAAGCCTACCGGCGCACCCTGGAACTGGCGCCCCATCACGCCCAGGCCGCCAACAACCTGGGGGTGCTGCTTTCCCGGCGCGGCTACGACCGCCAGGCGGAAAAGCTGTTCCGCCTGGCCATCGCCGCCGATCCGGCCCATCCCCAGCCGCTGGTAAACCTGGCCCAGGTACTGTCCCGGCGCGGCCACGCCACCGAGGCCGAGCGGCTGCTGCGCACCGCCCTGGAGATAGATCCGCACCTGGTCGATGCCCGCCTCAACCTGGGTAGGCTACTGGAGGAGCAGAAGCGCTTCGACAAGGCCGAGCGGGTATACCGCCAGGCAGTGGCCGGCCATCCACGAAACGCCATGGCCCATAACAACCTGGCCAACCTGCTGGCCCGGCGCGGTGACAAGGAAGCGGCGCTGCGGCTATACCGGCAGGCCCTGCAACTTGACCCCCGCCTGTCCCCGGCCCGTTACAACCTGGGGCTGCTGCTGCTGCGGTCCGGCCAGGCCGAGGCGGCGGCGAGGCAACTGCGGCGGGCGGCCCGCCTGCGGCCCGGCCACCTGCCCAGCTGGCTGGGGCTGGCCCGGGCCGAACTGGCCCGGGGAGACATTGCCGGGGCCCGCGGGGCCCTGGCGCAGGCCGAGCGCCTGGCCCCGTCCGAGCCGGCCACCGCCGCCGTCAAGAAGGAAGTGGAAGCGGCACTCAAGAAGGCACTCGAAAAGGGTCCGGCAGCTGCGCCGCGAGCGCTGCGGGGAATGGACGACAAGTAAGTTGCCTGTGCAACTGCAGTGTCGACTCAGGGCATGGCGCGTTCGAACAGCAGCCGTAACGACAGGCCGCGGGGATACCCGCCTCCGGACACTCCGTCGTCCTCGAAGAAGAGCAAGGCATTGTAGAAGGCTTCAATCTCCTGCATACCGCTGGTGTCGGGGTTGCGCAACCAGCCGGGCAGGATCACCGCCGGTACCGCCATCACCGTTTCACCAGCCTGGCTGGTATCCGGATCGATACCGATGGTGGCCGCCAACGCCCCTACCAGGGCCAGCGGACCGCCCGAGACCACCACCAGCGCGGTGCCGGCCACGGCATCATAGGCAGCGACCGCCAGGTTGGCCACCCAGCCTTCGCCGGTCAGCGTCGCTGCCGACAGGTTGGCCTCGGTCTCGTATACCGGCCCGGCGCCGTCGGGTATGGTATAGGTGTCGCACCACACGCTCTCGGTGCCGTCGGCGATGCGGATGGCCGGGTTCTGGTGCTGCATGTCGCTGCTGTTGGACTCGTCGGCGCCGCGGATGATCATGGAGTTGATCCCGTTGTCGTTGCCCAGTGTGGAGTCGTCGTCGAAGTGTCCCGGGGCCAGGCGCGGCACCGTGGAAACCACCACGTTGCCGGCCCCGCCGTCGAGGTCGTTCGAACTCAGCCCGTCCACGGTACCGATGACCACCGCCGCCCGCAGGTTGCCGGTGCCGTTGTCGCTGGCCACGGCAACACCGGTGCTGGCATCGGGCGCTGACACCGTCACCGCACTGGAGGGCGTGGACTTGTCGGGATCGTAGGCATCGAGCGATATGGAGTGGCCACTGAGATCGAGCGGGTTACCGCAGGTGTCGAGGCCGAGCAGCTTGAGCCCGGCGCTGGAGCCGGCCTGGCTGCCGGTCTGGCCGAAGATGTAAACTGGCTGAGGCCCCAGGCGCCAGAAGTTGGCGGTGGCCCCGACGTAGCTGGGCAGCCAGCCGAAGTTCGACGCCCCGCTGTCGGCATGGCCCTGGTCGTCCTTGCAGATGGTGGTGGTACCATCCCAGACCACCACCGGCGAGGCCCCGGGGATGCCCTCGGGCAGGTTGACGCGGATCTGGGTGGTCGACTCGGAAACGATGTCTCCCGGGGCTATCTGCATTCCGCCCACCCAGACGGTGTTGCCGCTGGCAGCGAACCCCTGCCCGCAGATGGTCAACACCCCGCCGGCGTTGATGCTGGCCGTGGGCAGCTCGCCGTTCGTGCAGGTGGCGTCGTCCACCGACAGGCCGGTGATGGCCAGGGTGTAAGAGCTGAACTGGCCCAGGTAGGTGGGCGCGTTGTTGTCGTTGTCCCAGCGGGTCTGGACCAGCGGTCCCAGGGCGGGATTGACCGCGGGGAAGTGATCGCTGGCGTCGGGAACGGTGATGGTGTCGGCCAGTTCGATGGTGCTGGCGGCAAAGAAGTTGACGCTCTGGGAGTTGGCGCTGGCGCTGATCACCGTGAAGCCGGTATCCAGGGGCAGGGCCGCCCGGACCCGGGCCTGGCCGTTGTCGTCGGTGTAGACCACCAGGCTGGCCACGTAGTTGTTCTGGTCGTCGATCAATGAACCCAGGTCGTTGTTGCACAACTTGAGAACCTCGAGCGGGCAGATACGTCCCTGGGCCCGGTCGGGGCAATTGTACTGGGTCTTGCTGTCGCCGTAGCAGATTCCCTCGCGGATGGGATCCTCGGGGTCGATGCCGTCGGTCGTCGGCTCCACGGTGAAGGTAACCGGCTGGCCCGGCAGGGGGTTGCCGGAACCGTCGTTGAGCTGCACCACCAGCGGGAAGGGCAAATCCTGGCCGATGGGTCCGAACTGGCCGTTTCCGGAGATACGTTGCAGGCCGGGCTGGGTGGAGAAGGGTATCACCTCGGCGGCCACGATGGGGTTGGAGTAGCCGGCGCACTTTTCGTCCACGCAGCCGTCGCAGTCGTTGTCGATGCCGTCGCAACTGGTCTCCACCCTCTCGAAGTCGGGGTCGGTGGTGGGATCGGCCAGCGGGGTGTTGGTGCAGGTGCCGTCACCGTTGCAGGAATCGGCGGTGCAGGGCGACAGATCATCGCAGGAATAAGGCGTACCCACGCAGACTCCAGACAGGCACTGATCAGGATAGGTGCAGACATCACCATCGTCACAGGGAGATCCTTCGGGCTTGGGCGGATTGTCACACACGCCGGTGAGCGGATCACAGGTGCCGATGTCGTGGCAGGCGTCCTGGGCCGTGCAGACGACCGGGTTGGTTCCCGTGCACACTCCACCCTGGCAGGTATCGGTCTGGGTGCACAGGTCACCGTCGTCGCAACCGGTGCCGTCGGGCTTCTGCGGATTGTCACACACCCCGGTGCCGGAATCGCAGGTGCCGATGTCGTGGCACTGGTCCAGCGCCGTGCACACCACCGGATCGGCTCCCGTGCAGGTGCCCGACTGGCAGGTGTCGGTCTGGGTACAGAGATTGCCGTCGTCACAGGAGGTACCGTCGGGCTTCTGCGGATTGGAACATACCCCGGTCGCGGGGTTGCAGGTACCGGTATCATGGCACTGGTCGAGCGGAGTACAAACCACCGGGTCAGAGCCGGTGCAGCTGCCCGACTGGCAGGTGTCGGTCTGGGTGCAAGCATCGCCGTCGTCGCAGGAAGTACCATCGGGCTTGGCCGGGTTGGAACACACTCCGGTCGATGAGTTACAGGTGCCCACGTCGTGGCACTGGTCGAGTGCCGTGCACACCACCGGGTCCGAGCCGGTGCAGGTACCCGACTGGCAGGTGTCTGTCTGGGTGCAGGCATCGCCGTCGTCGCAGGGAGTATCATCGGGCTTGGCGGGGTTGGAGCACACCCCGGTGCCGGAGTCACAGGTACCAACGTCGTGGCACTGGTCGAGTGCCGTGCACACCACCGGGTCCGAGCCGGTGCAGGTGCCCGACTGGCAGGTATCGGTCTGGGTGCAGGCATCGCCGTCGTCACAGGAAGTGCCATCTGGCTTCTGCGGGTTGGAGCACACTCCCGTCGACGAGTTGCAGGTACCAACGTCGTGGCACTGGTCGAGCGCCGTGCACACCACCGGGTCAGAACCGGTGCAAATGCCGCCCTGGCAGGTGTCGGTCTGGGTACACAGATCGCCGTCGTCGCAGGAAGTACCATCCGGCTTCTGCGGGTTGGAGCACACCCCGGTCGCGGGGTTGCAGGTACCGATATCGTGGCACTGGTCGAGCGCCGTGCACACCACCGGGTCCGAGCCGGTGCAGCTGCCACCCTGGCAAGTGTCGGTCTGGGTGCAAGCATCACCGTCATCACAGGCGCTGCCATTGGGTTTCGTCGGGTTGGAGCAGACACCCGTGCCGGGGTTACAAGTACCTGCCACGTGACACTGATCAAGCGCCGTGCACACCACTGGATTAGACCCCGTACAGGTACCCGACTGGCAAGTATCGGTCTGGGTACACAGGTCGCCGTCGTCGCAGCTGGTCCCGTCCGCCACCGGATTGTTCTGGCATACGCCGCCGATGCACTGGTCGTTGGTACAAACGTTGCCGTCATCACAGTCACCATTGTCGAGGCACTGCATGCAATCGGTATCAGCCATGTCGATGGCGGTGTCGCAATCATTGTCGGCGCTGTCCGAACAAGTGGCGTCACCGTAAGGCCCTTCCGTGGCCCCGGGGTTCACCAGCGGAGCGCCGTCATCGCAATCGTCGCCCCCGGGACAGGCACCATCCAGGTAGCTGTCGCCATCGGAGTCCTTGTCGGTGGCCCCGGCCGTGCAAATACCAGACTGACAGGTGTCGGTGCTGGAACAGTTGTTGCCATCGTCGCACGAGGTACCATCGGGCTTGCTGGGATTCGAGCATACTCCCGTGCTCGGGTTGCAGGTGCCGGCGTCGTGGCACTGGTCGAGCGCGGTGCACACCACCGGATCCGCGCCGGTGCAGGTGCCCGACTGGCAGGTGTCGGTGAGCGTGCAGGCGTCACCATCGTCACAGGCAGTGCCGTCCGCTTTGTTGGGGTTGGAACACTCTCCCGTGGCCGGGTTGCAGGTGCCGGCTTCGTGACACTGGTCGAGCGCGGTGCACACTACCGGATCCGATCCGGTACAGCTGCCCGACTGGCAGGTGTCGGTCTGGGTGCACAGGTCACCGTCGTCGCAGGGAGTGTCGTCCGGCTTGACCGGGTTGCTGCAGGTACCGGTCGCGGGGTTGCAGGTACCGGCTTCGTGACACTGGTCGAGCGCGGTGCACACCACCGGGTCCGCCCCGGTGCAGGTGCCCGACTGGCAGGTGTCGGTCTGGGTACAGGCATCGCCGTCGTCGCAGGAAGTGCCATCGGGCTTGTTGGGGTTGGAACACTCTCCCGTGGCCGGGTTGCAGGTGCCGGCTTCGTGACACTGGTCG
>QMME01000050.1 GCA_003647095.1 Deltaproteobacteria bacterium | reverse complement strand
GGCCGGGCGCCGCCATCCTGCCCGATTCCCTGGAAGCGCTGGAACAGGCGGCCCGCCGGGCGCTGGCCGGCGCCGACATGCTGGTGTTCAGCGCCGGCAGCTCGGTGTCGGTGCGCGATCTGACCGCCCGGGCCATCGAGCGGCTGGGCCGGCCCGGCATCCTGGCCCACGGCCTGGCGGTGCGACCGGGCAAGCCCACGGTGGTGGCCCTGTGCGAGGGCAAGCCGGTGCTGGGCCTGCCGGGCAACCCGGTGTCGGCCCAGGTGGTGTTCCAGCTGGTCGGGCGGCCGCTGCTGGCCGCCCTGCTGGGAACCGCTTGCCATCCACCGGCGCGGCTGCAAGCGGTCTTGACCCGGCCGCTGTCTTCGCTGGCGGGCAGGGAAGACCGGGTGCCGGTGCGCCTGCATCGCGCCGAGCAGGGCCTGCAGGCGGAGCCGCTGCTGGGCAAGTCCAATTCCATCGGCCTGCTGGTGCGCGCCGATGGACTGGCGGTGATAGAACGTGATCTCAACGGTGTGGCCGCGGGCCAGGCGGTGTGGGTGGAGTTGTTGCCCTGAGGAAGTAGCATGTCGGAACGAAAGGTGTACCTGGAGGATGTCCCCCTGGAGCAGGCCCTGAAGCGCTTCCTGGGTGAACTGCAGGCGGCGGGAGCGCTGCAGCCGCTGCCCGGTGAATGGCTGGAGCTGGACGGGGCCGACGGGCGGGTGTGTGCCGCCGACGTCTGGGCCCGCACCTGCTCGCCTCACTACCATGCCTGTGCCGTCGATGGTTATGCCGTCCGCGCCGCCGACTGCGCCGGTGCCTCCGAGGCCCACCCGGTTCGCCTGCGTCCCGGCGAGCAGGCGCTGGCGGTCAACACCGGCCAGGAACTTCCCGCCGGCACGGACGCGGTGATCATGGTGGAAAAGGTGGCCCGGGTGCCGGGCCCGCAGGGAACGGTGCTGGAGATCACCGACGCGGTGGCCCCCTGGCAGAACGTGCGAACCATGGGCGAGGACCTGGTGGCGGGAGAGCTGGTGCTGCCGGAAAACCACCTGCTGCAGCCGGCCGACCTGGGTGCCATTGCCGCCGCCGGGCACGAGCGGGTGCTGGTCAGGCGGCGGCCCCGGGTGGCGGTCATTCCCACCGGCGACGAGCTGAAGCAGCCCGGGGCGGAGCTGCGGCCGGGCGACATCGTCGAGTTCAACTCGATTACCCTGGCGGCCTCGCTGCGCCGCTGGGGCGCCCGGGCCGAGCGCTTGCCGGCGGTGGCCGACGACCCATCGCGGCTGCACCGAGCACTGGCCGCGGCCTGCCGGGATTACGACCTGGTGGTGGTCAACGCCGGTTCCTCGGCTGGCAGCCGCGATCACACCGCCGCGGTGATCGAGGAACTGGGCCGGGTGCTGGTGCACGGCATCGCCATCCGCCCCGGGCACCCGGTGGTGCTGGGCATGGTGGCCGGCAAGCCGGTGCTGGGCATTCCCGGCTACCCGGTCTCGGCGCTGCTGGCCCTGCAGTTGCTGGCCCGGCCCATTCTGGCCGCCTGGCAGGGGCGGCCGGTGGCGGCGCCGCGGCTGCTGCGGGCGCAGCTGGCCCGCAAGCTGTACTCGCCCCTGGGCATGGAGGAGTTCGTACGGGTATGCCTGGGCCGGGTGGGGCAGCGGCTGGTGGCGGTGCCGCTGGCCCGCGGGGCGGGGGTGATCACCTCGCTGGCCCGGGCCAACGGCCTGCTGCGCATCCCCGCCGGCAGCGAGGGAGTGGCCGCCGGCGGCGAGGTGGCCGTCGAGCTGCTGCGCCCGGAGGTGGAGCTGGAAAACACCATCATGTGCATCGGCAGCCACGATCCGGTGCTCGACCTGCTGGCCGCCTTCCTGGCCCGGGCCCAGGCGGGGGTGCAGCTGTTTGCCGCCCACGTGGGCAGCACCGCCGGCCTGCGGGCCCTGGCGGCGGGACAGGCCCACCTGGCCGGCTGCCACCTGTTGGATGCGGAAAGCGGAGAGTACAACCTGGCGGCGGTCAGGCGCCTGCTGGCGGGTCGCGAGGTGGTGCTGCTGGGATTCCTCGAGCGGGTGCAGGGGTTGATGGTGCCCGCGGGCAATCCCCGGGGCATCACCGGCCTGGCCGACCTGGCCCGCGACGGGGTGCGCTTCATCAATCGCCAGCGCGGCGCGGGAACCCGGGTGCTGCTCGATTTCCAGCTGGGCCGCCTGGGCATCTCTCCCGCCGATATAGATGGTTACCAGCGCCAGGCCGGCACCCACCTGGCGGTGGCGGTGGCGGTGCAGTCGGGGGCGGCCGACTGCGGGCTGGGAGTACTGGCGGCGGCCCGGGCGCTGGGGCTGGACTTCATCGAGGTGGCCCGGGAACGCTACGACCTGGTCATTCCCGCCGAGTACTTCACGTCCCCGCTGCTCGAGCCCCTGCTCGCGGTGGTGCGCAGCGACGAGTTCCGCGCCAAGGTCGAGAGCCTGGGCGGTTACGGGGTGGAGAACATGGGCCGGGTGCTCCACCGGGTGTTGCCCGACGGCACCCTGGCCGGGGACCGGCGGGGGGACTAGACCCGCAAGCCCAGCGTGGTGAACACCCCCAGGGCGTATCCGAAGGAACCGTCGCTGATCATGTAGACGAAGCCCAGGTCCATGTTGATCTCCAGAGACAACCAGGCGGTGAAGGCAACGGCCCAGCCCAGCGTGGCTCCGGCGCGTACGCCCGTCAGGGTCTGGTAGTCCGTGCCCGTTTCCGGGGTTCCTCCCAGCACCAGCAGGCCCGCCTGGGCCCGCAGCACGAACTCGGAGCTGCCCCACCACTCCGACTCTTTCGCCGGAAAGGTCGTCTGGTAGCCGACCCCGGCATGAATCCAGTCCAGCGCCTGAGCGTAGAAGTGCTGGAAGTCGAACTCCAGGTGCAGGAAGTAGATGTCCAGGCGGGCCCGCAGCCCGGAGGCGGTGTCGGCGAAGGTACGGCTTTCCTGCGAGCCGGGGGGACTCAGGCCGCCGATCAAGGCCACCTGCAGCGGCTGGGCGTCCAGCTCCAGGGAGAAGTCGGCGGCCGTCGCCGGCCCGGCCGCTACCAGCCAGACGGCCAGCGCCAGCAGCAGCAGGGTGGTCGGGTTGCTTTCCGAGAGATGGGAACGCGTCATGTGTCCTCCCGGTCGGTGGCCGGGCAGCGCTACCCGGCCATTTCAGGACATCGGCAAAAGCCGGGGGAAATGAACCGCCCACACCGAAGTCGCTGATTTTGCTGGCGCGTGCCGCCCCCGGTCGCGGGGACAGGCCCGCGCGCAGGGGCGGGGACAGGCCCGGGGGGGTGGCAAAGGGAAATGACCGGAAAACAGGCAGTTATGATGGAAGGGGAGGAAATGGCCGGGTCCCGGTGGTGTTGCCGGGCTTGACGTCACCCTGCCGGTTCGTGGTAGAGGGGGCAGCCATGGTCGCGAGCACACAGCCAGAGCGCGCCATCCGCAGCCTTTCGCCGGCGGACGAGGACTTTCCCGCCCGGTTGCGGTCCATTTCCTCGGCACCGGCCGAGCTGTACCTGTGCGGCCGGGTTGCCCCGCCTCCGCGGGTGGCCCTGGTCGGGGCCCGGCGCAGCGATGACTACGGCCTGGACCTGGCCCGGCAACTGGGTGAACGGCTGGCCCGGGCCGGGGTGTGCGTGGTCAGCGGCGGGGCCGGCGGGGTGGACACGGCCGCCCTGGAAGGGGCGCTGGCCGGAGGCGGCCGGCCGGTGGCGGTGCTGGGAACCGGCTGCGACGTAAGCTACCCGGCGGCCAACCGCCGGCTGTTCGACCGCCTGGCCGAGCAGGGGGCCCTGCTCAGCGAGCATCCACCCGGCACCCAGGGGCTGCCTTTCCACTTCGCCCGGCGCAACCGCCTGATCAGCGGTCTGGCCGACGGGGTGGTGGTGGTGCGGGCGGCCGCCCGCAGCGGCAGCCTGCTCACCGCCCGCTTCGCGCTCGGCCAGGGGCGCAAGCTCATGGCCGTGCCCGGTCCGGCCGGCCAGCGGCTGAGCGCCGGCTGTCACCTGCTGCTGCGCAGCGGAGCCCGCCTGGTGGAGTCGGCCGGCGATGTCCTGCGGGAACTGGGGCTGGAAGCCGGCCAACAGCCGCAACTGCCGCTGGGGCCGCCGGCGGCGGAGCGAGCCCGGCTTCCCGGGCCCCAGCAGGAGCTGTTGCGCCTGCTGCAGGGCGGCCAGGCCTCGGTGGACCAGCTGGCGCGCAGCAGCGGCCTGTCGGCTTCCCAGGTGGCGGCATCGTTGCTGGAGCTGGAATTGCAAGGCTGGGTGGAACAGAAGCCCGGCATGGTGTATACCGTCACGCGCTCGTCCGCAACGAGCAGCTGACCGATATGGAAAGGAGAACACGGTATGGCCCGCAGCCTGCTCATCGTCGAGTCGCCTACCAAGGCCAAGACCCTGAAGCGCTACGTTGGTACCGGGTTCACCGTCAAGGCTTCGGTGGGACACGTCAAAGACCTGCCCCGGAGCCGCCTGGGGGTTGACGTGGAGCACGACTTCGCCCCCGAGCTGGTGGTCATACGCGGCAAGAAGAAGGTGATCGAGGAGTTGCGCCGCTCGGCCAAGTCGGCCCGGCAGGTGCTGCTGGCCCCGGACCCGGATCGCGAGGGCGAGGCCATCGCCTGGCACATCGCCGAGGAACTGAAGGATGTGAACCCGAGGATCCAGCGGGTGGTGTTCAACGAGATCACCAAGGCGGCGGTGCTGGCGGCCCTGGAGTCGCCTCGGGAGATCGACGCCAACCTGGTGGCCGCCCAGCAGGCCCGCCGGGTGCTGGACCGGCTGGTGGGCTACGAGATCAGTCCCCTGTTATGGGACAAGGTCCGCCGGGGCCTGTCGGCGGGGCGCGTGCAGTCGGTGGCCCTGCGCCTGGTGGTAGAGCGCGAGCGCCAGATCGAGGCCTTCAAGCCCCGGGAATACTGGACCATCGAGCAGCAGCTCAGACCGGCGGGCAGCGACGGCGAGCCTTTCCAGGCCCAGCTGGAGAAGATCTCGGGCAAGAAGGCCAAGATCGCCGACGGCGAGACGGCCGCGCGCATCCGCTCGGAGCTGCTCGAACTCGAGCACCGGGTGGCCCGGGTCGAGCGCAAGGAACGCCTGCGCCGGCCCCTGCCGCCGTTTACCACCTCCACCCTGCAGCAGGCCGCGGCCTCCGTCCTGCGCTTTTCGGCCAAGAAGACCATGCGCGTGGCCCAGCAACTGTACGAGGGCATCGATGTGGCCGGCGAAGGCACGGTGGGCCTGATCACCTACATGCGTACCGATTCCACCCGGCTGGCCGGCCAGGCCCTGGAACAGGCCCGCCGGTTCATATCCTCGGCATTCGGTCCGGACTACCTGCCCGGCAAGCCGGTGCAGTACCGGGCCAAGAAGGGGGCCCAGGATGCCCACGAGGCCATTCGCCCCACCAATGTCGAGCTGTCGCCGGAGAAGGTGCGCGGCAGCCTGAGCCGCGACCAGGCACGCCTGTACGAGCTCATCTGGCGGCGCTTCGTGGCCTGCCAGATGGCCCCGGCCCGCTACGACCAGACCGGTGTCGACATCAACGCCGGCAACTACCTGCTGCGGGCCACCGGCTCGGTGCTCAAGTTCCCCGGCTTCCTGGCCGTGGCCGGCAACGGCGAGGAGCAGGACGGCAACCAGTTGCCCCCGCTCGAGCCCGAGGGCCTGCTCGAGGTGCTCGAGGTCGAGACCAAGCAGCACTTCACCCAGCCGCCGCCGCGTTTTTCCGAGGGCACCCTGGTCAAGGAGCTGGAAGAACGGGGTATCGGCCGGCCCTCCACCTATGCCTCCATCATCGACACCATCGTCAGCAAGCATTACGTGGAGCGGGAAAACGGCCGCCTGCATCCCACCGACCTGGGGAAGATGATCGCCGACCTGCTGGTGGAGAGTTTCCCGGAGATCATGGACGTCGACTTCACCGCCTCCATGGAAAAGAGCCTGGACGAGGTGGAGGAGGGCCGGCGCCAGTGGGTGGCGCTGCTGCGCGAGTTCTATGACGGCTTCAGCCAGACCCTGGCCCGGGCCAAGAAGAACATGCGCGATGTCAAGCGCGAGGAGATCCCCACCGAGCACGTGTGCGAGAAATGCGGCCGGCCCATGGTCATCAAGTGGGGGCGCAACGGGCACTTCCTGGCCTGTTCCGGCTACCCCGAGTGCCGCAACACCAAGGAGATCAAATCGCGCCAGGGCAACAAGGTGGAGATAGCCGAGGCCGAGGACAGCGGCCAGGTGTGCGAGAAATGCGGCCGGCCCATGGTGTTCAAGCGCGGGCGCTTCGGTCGTTTCCTGGCCTGCTCGGGCTACCCCGAGTGCAAGAACACCAAGTCCATCACCACCGGGGTGACCTGCCCGGTATGCGGGGAAGGGGAGCTGGTCGAGCGCCGTTCCAAGCGCGGGCGGGTCTTCTACGGCTGCAACCGCTATCCCCAGTGCCGCTACTCGGTGTTTGCCCCGCCGCTGGCCGAGAAGTGTCCCCTGTGCGGCTTCGGCATCCTGGTGCGACGCGAGACCAAGCGCGACGGGGTGGTGCTGGCCTGCCCGCAGAAGGGTTGTTCCTACAAGCGGCCGCTGGAACAGGAGCCGGCCGCCGAGAGTGCCGCCAGTTGAGCGACGACATCGCCAGCGAACCGCTGACCATCATCGGGGCCGGTCTGGCCGGCAGCGAATGCGCCCGGCAGCTCGGCCGGGCCGGGGTGGCGGTGCGGCTGCTGGAGATGAAGCCGGCGCGTTACTCGCCGGCGCACCAGCTGCCCGGACCGGCCGAACTGGTATGCTCGAACTCCCTGAAGTCCGACGACCCGGAAACCGCCCACGGCCTGCTCAAGGAGGAGCTGCGCCAGCTGGGTTCGCTGATCATGGAGGCGGCGGACGGCAGCCGGGTTCCCGCCGGCAGCGCCCTGGCGGTGGACCGGCAACGCTTCAGCCGGTTGGTGGCCGCGGGCCTGGCCGCCAGCCCGGGCATCGACTACCGGCAGGGAGTGGAGGTGGCCGAGCCACCGGCCGGCCGGGTGGTACTGTGCACCGGCCCGCTCACCAGCGAACCGCTGGCGGCCTGGTTGCAGGCCCGCTGCGGCGACGGCCGGCAGCTGTACTTCTACGATGCCCTGGCTCCCATCATCGCCGCCGACAGCATCGACCACCAGCGGGTCTTCGCCGCCTCGCGCTGGAGCAAGGGCGCGGAGGAGGGCGAGGGCGACTATCTCAACTGTCCGCTCGACCGCCAGCAGTACCAGCACTTCCTGCAGGCCCTGCGCCGGGCTCCGCAGGTGCCGGTGCGGGACTTCGAACCGGAACATTTCTTCGAGGGCTGCCTGCCCATCGAGGAGCTGGCCCGGCGGGGAGACGACACCCTGGCCTTCGGGCCCATGCGCCCGGTGGGGTTGAGTCACGGCGGCCGGCGGCCCCACGCGGTGGTGCAGCTGCGGGCGGAAAACCGCGAGCGCAGCGCCTACAACCTGGTGGGCTTCCAGACCCGGCTCACCCAGCCGGGGCAGCGCCAGGTCTTCCGGCTCATCCCCGGCCTGGAACGGGCGCGATTCCTGCGTTACGGGGCCATGCATCGCAACCTCTACGTCGATGCCCCCCGGGTACTCGACGAGCAGCTGGCCCTGCGGGCCGAGCCCCGGGTGCACCTGGCCGGGCAGATAGTGGGGGTGGAGGGTTACCTGGAGAGCACCGCCATGGGCCTGTTGCTGGGTCTGCTGCTGTCGGCCCGGCTGCACGGCCGTCGCTGGCAGCCGCCCCCGCCCGGCTGTGCCCTGGGCGCGCTCTGGTCCCACGTGCGCCGGCCGCCCGCGGCGGGCCGCTCCTTCGAGCCCATGAACATCCACTTCGGCCTGCTGCCTGAGATCTCCGCGCGCGGGCGACGCCGGCGCCGCCAGGCGCGGCTGGAACGGGCGCGGCGCGACTTCGCCGCCTGGCGGCGGGAGCTGGAGGTGGGAGCATGACCCTGAAGGGACTGCCCCGGGTGACGATCTCGCACCGCGGCGCCCAGCGCCTGAGCGCCGGCCACCCCTGGGTGTTTTCCGGCGACGTGCGCGACGACGGCGGGGCCGTCTCCGGCGACGTGGTGCTGGTGCAGCAGCGGCGACGATCCGGCAAGCTGCGGGTGCTGGGTTGCGCCTTTTTCAACCGCGAGTCGATGATCACCCTGCGGCTCATCGAGTCCGGCGAAGCGGTGATCGACCGCGCCTTCTGGCGCCGGCGATTGCAACAGGCGCTGGAGTTGCGCGCCCGCCTGGCCGACGAAGACCAGGCCGGGCGCCTGGTGTTTGCCGAGTCGGACGGCATTCCCGGCCTCATTGCCGACCGCTACCACCAGGTCATCGTCCTGCAGACGCTGTGTGCCGGGGCGGAGCGGTTGCGCCGGCAATGGGTGGAGTTGCTCCAGGAGTTGACCGGGGTCGATACCTTCGTGGAGCGAAACGATACCGCCGCGCGTCGCCTGGAGGGCCTGCCGGAACGGGCCGGGATGCTGCAGGGACGGCTGGCCGGGCCGCTGCAGGTACGGCTGGGGGGATTGCTGCGTACCATAGACCCCCTGGCCGGGCAGAAGACGGGCGGCTATCTCGATCAACGCCACAACCATCGCCGCGCCGGGCAACTGGCCCGGGGCCGCTGTCTGGATGTCTTCAGCTACCAGGGAGGCTTCGGGCTTTCCCTGGCCGCCGGCGGCGGGACGCCGGTGACCCTGCTCGACCAGTCGGAACGGGCGCTGGAGATAGCCCGTGCGGATGCCGCCAGCAACCGGCTGCAGGTGGAGACCCGCTGCGGAAACGCCTTCGACGTGCTGCGCGGGCTGCAACAGCAGGGGCAGCGCTTTCACACCATCTGCCTGGACCCTCCCGCCTTTGCCAAGAACAAGCGGGCCCTGGAAAGCGCCCTGCGGGGCTACAAGGAGATCAACCTGCGGGCGCTGAAGTTGCTCGAGCCCGGCGGCTTGCTGATCACCTCCAGTTGTTCCTATCATCTGTCCGTGGACCTGTTCGAGGATATCCTGCTGCAGGCGGCCCGCGATGCCCGCCGCCAGGTACAGTTGCTCGAGCGGCGCGGTGCCGCCAGCGATCATCCCGAGCGACTGGGCTTTCCCGAGTCGCGCTACCTCAAGTGCCTGCTGCTGCGAGCGTGGTGATGGAGGCCATACTGACAGCGCCGCTGCTGCGGCGGGCCGGCATCAGACACGGCTTCACCACCCGGGCCTGCGGTGACGTGGGCGAGTCGCTGGCCGGTTGGGAAGGCAGCAGCGGGCTTGCCGCCGGCCGGCTGCTGCGCCTGCAGCAGGTGCACGGCAGCGACGTGGTGGTCATCGATGCCGACAACCGGGAACGGTTGCTGTCGGTTCCCCCTCCCGCCGACGCGGCGGCCACCGCCCTGGCCGGGCCGGTGCTGTCGGTGCGCACCGCCGATTGCGTGCCGGTGTTGCTGGCCGATCCCGGCCGCCGGGTGGTGGCCGTGGCCCATGCCGGGTGGCGGGGAACCCTGTCGGGGGTGTTGGCCCGGCTGGTGGCGGTGTTGCAGGAGAAGTTCTCCTGCAACCCGGAGGAACTGCTGGCGGTCATGGGCCCCAGTATCCGCCCCTGTTGCTACCAGGTGGGAGACGACGTGTTCCTCCCCTTCCGGGAGCGCTTCGGCAGCGAGGCGGTGATGCTGGCCGGTTCCAGCCAGCGGGTGGACCTGCAGGCGGCCAACCGGCTGGTGCTCACCGAGTGCGGGGTGCCGGTGGAGAACATCGCCGCGGTGGACCTGTGCACCTGTTGTTCGAGCGGGTTCTTCTCCTACCGGCGCCAGGGCCGACTGGCCGGCCGGCAGCTGGCGTTCATCGCTCTCTAGACGTTTCCCGCCGGCTGGGCTAGACTGCTCGCCTGAGCAGGCACGAGAGGTGGCCATGAGAAAAACGATATTGATGCTGTTGCTGGCCTGGGGTTCCGCCCGGGCCGTGGCCCAGACTCCCGCCCGGCAGCCGACGGTCAGCGTCTACCTGCTGCCGGGGCCGCAGACCAGCCCTTCCGTGCAACTGCAACTGTTGCAGCGCTTCTGGGCCCAGGCGCTGGGTTACAGCTCTGCCCAGGGCTCTTGGAAGCTGGTGATGTTTTCTCCCGTCGATCCTCCCCGCACGGAGGAGGAGGTGCTGGCCGAGGTGGAGCAACTGGCCGGGGAGGGCAAGAAGAACTACCAGTACCTCAAGCTGGACCAGGCCAGGAAGTCCTTCGCCCGGGCGGAGGCGCTGCTGCGGGATCTTCCCCCGGCCGGCTGCGACGGGCAGCGCCTGGGCCAGCTGTACCTGTACTGGGCCCGGGCCAGCCTGGATTCGGGACGCGAGGCGGAAGCGCAGCGACTGCTGCAGCGGGTGGTCACCCTGGATGCCACGGCCGGTCCCGACCCGGCCGTCATGCCTCCCAACCTGGTGGCCACCTTCGACATCGCCATCGAGGACTGGCAGGGCAAGCCCCGGGCCAGCCTGCTGGTGGAGGCCGGTCCCGCCCAGGCGCGCCTGGCCGCCGACTGCCGGCCGCAACCGGCCGGGGTGGTGGAACTCAAGGGCCGCGACGGCCAGCCCCTGTGGCTGGTGGGGCAGGGCAGCTGGCATGCCGTGCGCGCCCAGCTGCAGTTCCGCGCCGGTGCCCGTCGCCAGTTGAAGATATTCGATCCCCTGGCCGCCGACATCCCCGTGCTGGAGCAGCTGCTGTCGTCCCTGGCCGGTACCCGTACCGGGCTGGCTACCCTCAAGGCCGGTCCCCAGGAACTGCTCGACCGGCTGGCCGGCAGGCTGGGGGTGGACATGCTGCTGCTGGCCGAGATGGTCAGCACCGGCGAAAAGAACTCCCTGCGGGCCGGGCTCTACCTGCCCGGCCGGGGGGTGAGCGGAGCCATCCAGGACATCACCATCGACGAGTGGGGTCGCCCGGATGCCACCGCCTTGGCCAATGCCGTGCAGGCACTGGCCGGCAGCGCCCGCGCCCCTTCCACCCTGGCCGCCCTGGCCGCGGCCCGGACCCGGCCCGAGCCGCAGCCGGCCGGTGCGTCCGGAGCGACCGGTGAAGAAGAGGGCGAGCAGCAACAGGTCACCCCCTGGTACCAGAGCTGGTGGTTTTGGACGGCGGTGGGAGTGGTGGTGGCCGGCGGGGTCACCGGCGGCGTGCTGGCGGCTACCATGTCGGGCGGCGAGTCGCCCTCGGGCAAGGTCATCCTCACCGTCAGCCCCCCGTAAGGGGATGGTCTGGAGAGTCGCCGATCTTGCGGCTGCTCACCTGGTGCGGGCGGCCAGCAGGCCGGAGAGCACCTTGAGCGCCTCCTTCTGGTCGTCGGCGCCGGACACGCCGACGACGGCGGATGCCGTGCGGGCCAGCAGCAGCGGACCCTGGTAGGGAACCGGGCGGGCCCGCGCCGGCCAGGGTGCGCCCTCCACCTGTTTCCAGGCAGCCGGCAGTTTCTGGAATCGTTCCGCCGGTTGCACGCCCCCCTGCTCGAGCAGCACGAAGATCTCGTATTCCTTGTCGGCCACGCGGTAGCTGGCAAAGAGGCTGTTTTTCAGCTCGTCGCAGCCCTGGTAGCCGCCGGGTTCCAGGCCCTCGCTTCCCGCCAGGCGGCCCGCGGCCGGCAGCAGCGCCAGCTGCGCCGGCAGGGTGGCCGGACCGGGCAGCCGGGCCGCGGCGGCCTCGAGCATGGTGCCGCAGGTGTTTTTGTCCAGCTTGCCCTTGCGGGCGGTGACCTTGAGATAGAGCGAGTCCTTGAGCAGGGTGCACAGGTGCGGAGCGCGCAGGGCCGCGGCCGCGGCTCCCGCCACCGCCAGCGCCTGCCGGGGGCGCTCGCGCTGGAAGATGCCCCAGGCCGCCAACGGCGACGACATGTGGTAGTAGTACAGCTCCACCTCGCGGTCGCCGTTGCCGAAGCTGGCCAACTCCAGGCGCTCGAAGCCGTAGGCCAGGTAGACCTCGGCCCCGCCGTCTATGGCCTTGAACAGCTCGCGGCCGGTGAACGCTTCCGGTTGGCCCCGGCGTTGCCAGCCGTCCAGCCGTTCCGGGACCAGCGACGCCGGTGTCGCCGGCGCCAGCAACAGGGTGATTGCCAGCAGTTGTGAAAACATGGGTTATCCTCCTCAGCTCAATGACAGCCAGTCGTGCGCCTGCAGCAGAGCTGCGCGTACTGGCACTCCGTAGGGGCAGTCCCTCTCGCAGGGAGCGCTGCAGCCCGTGCAGCTGGCCAGGGGATCGACATCCAACCGGGTGTACTTCTGCATGGCCGTCTTCTGCCTGCCCTGGCAGTAGAAGTAGACGGCGTAGCGCAGGATGGTGTTCACCGGCAGCCTGGCGGGACAGCGGCCGGTGCACTGGTTGCAGCCGTGGCGGCAGTAGTTGCTGGAGAAGGCGGCGGCGTATTCGTGCAACCAGCGCTGGTCGGCCGCGGCCAGGCGCGTGCCCGACAGCGGCAGGAAGCGGTCGATCTTGTCGAAGGTGGGCATGGACACACAGATGGTATGCAGGTCATCGTCGCCGAGCGCCCACTGCACGCACTTCTGCTTGAGTTCGACCTCCGACTTGATACCGTGCCTGGCGATGAAGGGCTTGGACTTTTCCTGGGCCTGGCGCTGGCGCTCCAGGTAGGCCTGGATGCGGGCCACCGCGTCTTCTCTACTCATGCCGCGCTTGAGCATGCGCTCGAGGTACCTGGCATAGCGGCCGCTGGGGTTCTTGGGGTCGAAAGGTTCTATGTTGAGTACTCCGGCGGCAACCTTCATGCCGGTGGTGCCGATGTTTTTCTCCCGGCAGGCCTGCAGCACCTTCTTGCCCTCGGCCGAGTTCATGAAGTTGTACACCAGCAGCATGATGTCGAAACGACCGTCTGCCACCGCCGCCAGCAGGACATCGGCCATGGAGTCGCCGTCCTGGCCCCTCGGGCCGTGGGAGGAGATGCCGGCATGGCGAACCTTGCCCTCCTTCTTGAGCGGGGCCACGGCGGCGTGGAAGCCGGGATGCTTGACGTCGGCCACCCGGTTGACCGCGTGCAGGTACAGTGCGTCGACGTAGTTGGTGTTCAGCCGCTCCAGGCACTTGAGAAAGCGGGCCCGGATCTGGTCCGCCTTCTCCTCGGGCTCGAGGGAGAGCTTGGTAACGATGAAGATGCGGGAGCGGTCCAGGTGCTTCATGGCGGCGCCGATCCTGCGCTCGGAGTCTCCTTCACCGTATCCCTCGGCGGTATCGAACAGGTTGATCCCGTGGTCGTAGGCGTAGCGTACCACGTTGGGCTCGGAGATCTCGCCGCAACCCATGGAGATGTCGCTCACTCTGAAGCCGGTGCGCCCCAGCTTCCGGTGGCGGCGGATGGCCGCCTTGCCGGGGGCCGGCTTGCTTTTCTTGCCGGTCTCGGCCCGGGCCAGGCCGGCGGCTGGACCCGCGGCCAGCAGGGCCCCGCCTGCCTGCATGAAACGCCTTCGTGAAAAGCCCCTGTCGTTACCCATGAACGGCCTCCCTTCGTGTCATCGGCGCTGGGCAGTGTAGCACGAGATGGAGCACGGGTCATGGGATAATGTACGCGGTGCCTGCCCTGCCGGACGGAGCCGGTAGAAATTTCTTGCAGCACCGGAGCGGATTGGGCTAGAAAGACGGCGCCATGGGTATGCCGGCGTGGCGAAACTGGTAGACGCACGGGACTCAAAATCCCGCGGAGCTCGCCTCCATGTGGGTTCGATTCCCTCCGCCGGCATCGGGCAGCGGGCGCTTCCCTCGCCGGGGAGTGCCCTTTTTCTTGCGCCGCAGCAGCAGGATGGGCACCATCCAGAAGATGCCGCTGCAACCGGCCGGTGATTGCCGACCGCAGGAACAGCCTCCCTGGACGACAGGCTCACCCTCCCTGCCGGCGTGAATGTCGGTGTCGTTGTCACCACCGTCGTCACCGGTCACGCTGTCATCGGCAGACCCGCCGCCGTCGCCGGTTGTACCGTCGTCCGGGTTCCAGTCGTCGTCAGCGGCCAAACCATCGTCGCCGGAGGCGCCGCCATCGTCGCCGGCGGTGGCAGTGTCACCTCCACCGTCGCCGCCGCTGTCGCCGCCGCCGTCGCTGCCGCCGTCGCCACTGCCGCCGTCGCTGCCAGGCTCGCAGTCGGCAGCGGGTGCCTGGGGCTGGTAGTCGCTGCAGTCGCCGGCGCCCCAGGCGCCCTGCTCGGGCCAGGTCGCCCGCTGCCCGGCAGAGTCGCGCACCAGGAACCAGTAACGGTGGCAGCCGCTGCCCATGTCGATGGACAACTTGTAGGTTCCCTGGCCGGCGGTGCCGATCTCGAGTTGCATCTGGTGGCAGTGGCCGTCGAGCACCAGGTTTACCTCCCGGGGATCACCTCCCGGATCGTAGACGTTGAGGTAGAAGCTGGTGCTGCGGCCGCGTTCCGGGTAATGCACCCCGGCCGGCAGGGTATAGGTGGCCGGGCCGCCGCCGCCGGTGTCGCCGAAGTACAGAGACGACCAGCAAGCGGTGGGGCCGGAGTAGTAGCCCAGGCCGATCTGGTTGTGGACGCCGGTGAGGATGCGCCGGTGGCCGTCCTGGCCGGCGCACTCGGATACCCAGCCCCACACCGCCTCCCAACCGTCGGCGTAGCCGGCGGCGCCCACCTCGCCGTCGGCCGAGTAGCCGAAGTAGCCGCAGCGGCTCCAGGGGCTGGTGCCATGGCCGCCCAGGGTGTTGCAGGAGAAATGCTCGCTTCCCGGCTCGCAGGCGCAGGAGGCCGCCCCGTCGCAGCTCGACTCGAAGGTGTCGCCGATGTCGGAGCGCAGGGTGCAATACGAATCGTGGCTCAGCCCCCCGTCGTTTATGATGCAGTTGGCGCAGTGGAAGCGCGAGCAGCGGGAGCCGGCCAGGCTGAGCATGAGCGGCTTGCGGGCCGGGTAGTCGGCCGAGCAGGCGGCCTTGGTCTCGCCCTCGACGTTGGGATCGGCCCGGGCGCGGTTGATGGCCACCAGCATGAGCCGTTCCTGGTAGCCGGGATAGCCGTCTTCGGGCACGCCCACCAGGGGAAAGCCGCGGCTGGCCAGCCGGGAAGTGGTGTCTTCCTGTCCGCAAGCTGCCGCCACTACCGTCATCCAGAAAAGTGGAAAGAGGAGGGCCTGCCGAGTCATGATCGACAATGTTAGCCATCCGAGCGGTGTTTGGCAAACCGCTCCGGCATGAATAACCCGGCTGCTTGCAACGTATCATGAAACCAGGTAGGTTGTTGCCAACTCTCACTTCCTCTCCTTTCGGCAGCTGCGGAAGATCGGAGGCCTGTTGATATCCCAGTCGAGTCGACAGACCGGGGAGACTTGTGCAGGCGATGAGTCTCGCCCGGGCGGTACCCTGTTGGAAAAACCGGAAAAGACCAAGGAGGAGTCATGAAAACCGTGGCGGTCGGGGCGGTGCTGTGTTTGACCTTGCTGGGGACGGGTTGCGGCGGCCAGGCCGGAGGGCCCGATGCCGGTGGCGATGCCGGGGTGGATGCGGGGACGGACGGAGGCCAGCAGCAGGCCGTGACCGTGACCGGGGTGGTGGTCGATTCGGACGGCACCCCGGTGCCCAACGCCCGGGTGGAGTTCCACTCCGAGCCGGTGGTGACGGTTACCGGCCCGGACGGCAGCTTCTCGGTGGAGGTGGCGGCCGGGACGCACCGGCTGGAGGTCTCCAAGTATGAAGACACCTTCCACGCCAGTGACATCGACATACCGCCCGGCGATTCCCACGACCTGGGTACGATCACCCCCAGCGAGGAATACCATTACCACCGCCTGGCCATTCGCCAGAGCGGCTACCTCGGCGACCGTTTCGACGGGTACAACTTCTGGGCCCTGGTGACGGTGGAAGACCGGGCCGGGAAGCCCGTCACCGGCCTGGGGCTGGATGACTTCGGGGTCTCCGAGGCCATGGTGGAGCGGGCCAGCGGCCAGGCGGTCGGAGAGGGCACCATCGACCTGCCCGCCCAGGTGGCCGACGACTGGACCGAGGCCGGCCTGTTCGAAAAGTCCCTGGGGCCCGGGAAGCTCGACATCGTGCTGATCATGGACGGCACCGGCAGCATGAGTGACTTCACCGCGGGGATCATCGATCAACTGCACCGGCTGGTGGACATGCTCCAGGCCGGTCACCACGACTTTCGCATGGCCATGCTGCATACCGACCAGACGCCGGACGGTATGTTCAAGTTTCGCTTCTACGACGGCAACACCGAGAGAGACCGCTTGCTGGCCGACATCGACTACTGGTTCGTTCGTACCGGTGGCGAGTGGTGGTCACCGACGGTGCACTACGACGCCATCCTGGCCAGTCCCTGGTACCGGTTCCGCCCCGAGGCCCGCAAGGTGGTGCTGGTGCTGACCGACATCGTGCC
>QMME01000049.1 GCA_003647095.1 Deltaproteobacteria bacterium | reverse complement strand
GGGCCGCCTGGTTGCCGGGGAGAATCTCGATGGCCCGGGCCACCGCCTGCTCGGCCAGGTCGGCGTTGTGCAAGTCATCCAGGTGAATGCGGGCCAGTCGCGAGTACAGCTCGGCCAGCAGGTGCTCATCCTGGATCCGGGTGGCCAGGTCTTCCAGCACCGCCGCCAGTTCCAGGTGGCGATCGGCCTGCCGGCCCAGCTCGCAGAGCTGTTCGAGCAGGCCCGGATCCTGGGGCGAGTAACGGGCAACCCGTACCAGCTCGAAGAAGGCCGAGGAAGGATCGTTCAGGCCTTCGGCGTAGAGCCGGGCGATTTCCCGGCGCAGGCGATTCTTGGTGGCGGGGCTGTCGGCCAGACCGATGAGCACGCTGTAGATGGCGATGAGTTCTTCCCACTCCTCGTCCTCGCCGTAGATGGAAGAGATGGCGAACAGCTTCTCGGTGTCATCGCCGCTGACCTCGAGAGCACGGCGAAAGTAATTCTCGGCGGCGTCGGAGTCGTCCAGGTGTTCGGCGTGAAGCCGGGCCAGCTTCAGGTAGATGGCTATCTTCAGGTCCAGGCGCTCGACTCGCTCCACGACGTCCAGGTAGACGGCCAGCAGTTCGCGGAAGCTGGCGGTACGGAAGGCCAGCTTTTCCATGTTGAGCAGGATACGCACGGTCTCCGGCGCCAGGCGCACGGCCCGGATGTATTCCAGCAGGGCCTCGTCATCCTGTTGCAGGCGCTCCTCGTAGATCTGCGCCAGCTGGGTGCGCAGGGACAGTTTTTCCTCCGGCGATTCGGCCAGGTCTATCTGCAGCAGGTAGATCTCGATGACCTTGTTCCATTCCTCCAGGTCGTGGTAGAGCATGGCCAGCGACCAGATGGCACGCCGGTTGCGTGGTTCGATGTTGAGCACGCGCTGGTAGGCATCGACGGCGCGGCGGGGTTCACCCAGCTTCTCGTCGTACAGGTTACCCAGGCGCAGCAGGGCGCGTACCTTGTCGGCGCCATCCGTCAAGGCGGCGATGCGGGCCTCCAGCAGTTCCGCCAGCGCTTCCCAGGCCTCCGCCGCCAGGTAGACGTCCCACAACTTCACGAAGTCTTCTTCGCTGGCGGGATTCTTGGTGAACTTCTTTTTCAGGCGAGAGATGTTCCTACCCCGGGCAACGGACCCGGAGGCGGAAGTCTTTTTTTTCTTCTTGCCACGGCCTGCCATGGTTTTGTGTAGCCGACTATAGGTAATGCCGTGCCAACAAGTCAAACACCGTTTGCAATGCGGACGACAGGGGGTAGTATGCAGGCCTGGCATGACAATCCAAGGAGGACGAGATGGCAGATGAGCCCAAGACCAAGGGAGGGCCGGTCAAGCTGCAGATCCAGCTGGACGAGGACATCGCCCAGGGTGCCTACGTGAACCTGGCCATGGTGAATCACTCGGAGACGGAGTTCATCATCGACTTCATCTACGTGCAGCCGCAACAACCGCGTGCCAAGGTCAGGGCGCGCATCATCTCCAGTCCCAAGCACACCAAGCGCCTGCTCAACGCCCTGCAGGACAACATCGCCAAGTTCGAACAGCGCTTTGGAACCATCGAGGCCGGTGCTCCTCCGTTCGTAGGTGACATAGTCCACTGAGTTTGAAGATTATAGGGGTGAGTGTCCGGTTTTCGGACAATCTCCCCTGCCGACGGCATGCTTCCGGACGGGCCGGGAGGGGGACTCCTGTTCGGCAATCTCCCGGAACTGCATGAGATTATTGCCCCCCGGGTCATCGCTTTCCGGGCGGCACGGAAATTGCTCACTGTGGCGGTGGTGCGGGCGGTTGATGGTTCCCGGGAACATCGGCACGCCCGCCCGGGGAAGACCTAAAAAGAAAGGAAAGGAGGGAGCGATGGCCAGCCAGGCCAAGATGATGGAGGTCTACACGGTGGTGGACAAGGCGGGCTCGGAAAAATCCTTCTGGGTGAGGATCGGCGCCTGCTTCACCAACCGCGACGGCTCTTTCAGTGTCCTGCTGGACGCATTGCCGACAAACGGCAAGTTGCAGATCCGGCAGCGCAACTCGGAGCAGACGAAAGTATGAGGCAAGTGCCCCAAGGGGCGACAACCCGAAGTCGATAACCATTAGGAAAGGAGAAAGAAAATGAAAAAGCTGATGGCAAGTGCCGGAAAACTCGCGGCCGTACTGGTACTGCTGCTTGCCGCCGGGGGCGTGTTGTCGCCGCGGCAAGCCCGTGCCGCCTCCGGCTCCGGGGTGGTGAACGTCAACACCGCGACCCAGGCGCAACTGCAGCTGCTGCCGGGAGTGGGACAGTCGCGGGCCCGGGCCATAATCGAGTACCGCCGGGACAAGCGCTTTTCCAGTGCCGATGACCTGCTGCAGGTCAAGGGCATCGGGCGGGCCCTGCTGGAAAAGCTCCGTCCCCTGGTCGTCACCAGCGGCAAGACCACCCTGGTGGCCCCGGAGAGAAAGAGCCGCACCCGCAAGACGGGCGGTTGACGTCGGTACAGCGGGCGTGGCGACCGGGCTCCCGCCTCGTCGGGAGCCCGGTTTTTTTTCCGGCGAGAGCCCCCCGGCCGGGCATTGACAGCCGTCCGGCCAGGGGGCATGTTTGCTGTCCATGAAAGCCCCATGCGGGAATCCAGCGCAGACACGTCCCGGGGCGGGCGCCCGCCGGTCGTTGCTGCTGCTCGTAGTTCTTACCGGGCTGGCCGCCGGCGCCCGGGCCGCCACTGCTCCCTACTGGCTGCTGGGGCGACGGCCGGTGCACGCGGTCAGGCGGGTGGTGTCGCTGGCTCCCAACCTGACTGAGATGATGTTCGCCCTGGGCGCGGGTTCGCTGGTGGTGGGGGTGACCAGGTACGACGACTACCCCCCCGCGGTGAAGAAGCTTCCCCGGGTGGGTGGATTCATCGATCCCAGCGTGGAAGGCATCCTGGCCCTGCAGCCGGACCTGGTCATCTGCACCCCCAACCCCGGGGGCCGGCAGAGGCTGGAGGTGCTGGTGCGCATGCGGGTGGCGGTGCTGGTGCTGCCCTGCTACGACCTGGCGGGCATACTGGCCGCCCTGGAGCGCCTGGGACAGGTGGTTGGCCGCCGGGGCCGGGCCGCGCGCCTGCGAGCGACCATGAAAGCCAGGATCACCGAGATCGGCACCAGCCTGGCCGGCCGGGCCCGCCCCCGGGTGCTGCTGCTGTACGGGCACCGGCCCCTGGTGGCGGCCGGTCCGGGCAGCTTCGCCCACGAGATGGTGGAGCTGGCCGGGGGGCGGAACGTCCTGGAGGATTCGCCCACCCGGTACCCGGTGCTGCCCCTGGAGCAGGTGATACGACTGGCTCCAGACATCATCATCGATGCTGCCATGGCCGGCGGCGGCGAGGCCGGGCGCCGGGAAGAGACGTCTTTCTGGAAGCGCTTTTCGGTCATTCCCGCGGTTCGCCGGGGCCGGGTCTACCGGTTCGATTCGGCCTTGTGGTTCAGGCCGGGACCCCGGGTGGTGGAGGGTATCGAGCGGCTGGCCCGCCTGTTGCACCCGGAAGTCGCCCTGCCGGGGGCGGCCGGGGACGCGGGGCCGGCGGGGGCCTCGCCGTGAACCCGCGCTTGACATGCCTGCTGCTCTGGGTGCTGGCCTGCGGCTGCGGCGGCGGATACGAGTGCCGCACGGCAGCGGACTGCGACGACGGCCTGGCCTGCAACGGTGGCGAGAGCTGCAGCCAGGGCCGGTGCCTGCCCGGCACGGCGGTCAGCTGCGGCCATGGCTTCACCTGCCGGGAACCCCGTGGGGAATGCGCCTGTGCGGCCGGCTACCTGCCCGATGGTGACGCCTGCCGGCCCGACCACTGCGAGGTGCCCCAGGGGCCGGTTCTGGCCGTGGTCGCCCAGGGTACCGAGATCGTGTTCACCACAACTCGCGACTACCTGCTGCAGGTGGGCCAGGCGGAGCCAGGCGACTCGTTGCCGGCGCAGTGGCGGGACGGCGGGCGCGTGACCATCGCGGCTGATCTGCTGCCGGCCCGGCTACGCCTGTTTGCCAGGATGAGGTTCACGGATTGCCGGCAGGAGATGTTCCTTGCCGACTACCGGGTGACGGAGGCCTATCCCGGGCCGGCCGGCAGCCCCACCAGCACCGCGCTGGCCGCCGACGACCCGGCCATCATGGCCTGGGCGACCGGGTTCGTGGAACCGGTAGAGTACGGCGAGGATGTCGATCCCCAGTGGCGAACCCCGGAAAAGGCCCTGGGTCCGGCGGAGGGAAACAGCGACGGGGTGTTCTCGCTGGGACGTGGGGGCAGCTTGACGGTGACCTTTGCGACGCCCATCACCGACGGGCCGGGCTACGACCTGGCGGTCTTCGAAAACGCTCTCGACGATGGTTTTCTGGAACTGGCGCGGGTGGCGGTCAGCTCCGACGGGCGGCACTTCGTGGAATTCGACTGTGCCAGCCTCACCCCCGGGCCGGTGGGTGCCTTCGAGCGCTTGGATACCACCAGGATAGGCTCGCTGGCCGGCAAGTACCGGGCCGGCTTCGGTACACCGTTCGACCTGGCGGTGCTGCGCAACAAGCCGCAGGTATTATCCGGACAGGTGCAGTTGAACAGGATCACCCAGGTACGCATCATCGACGTGGTGGGTGACGGCAGCCAGCGCGACTCGTTCGGCCATCCCCTGTACGATCCCTGGCCGACCAGGCAGAGTGCCGGCTTCGACCTCGACGCCGTGGCGGTACTTCATCAGGCGGATGGAGGTTGATACGAGTTCGGGTACCGGGGATCGGCGCGCCGACCGGCGCGCAGAACTAAACCGCTCAGCCGAAGCCCGATGAACTGGGGCCACAGCTCGAGTAGCCGCCGCCGCGTTCACCACCTGTCGAGGCGAACAGCGATGACTTGCGTTCCATCCTGGCCTCGTGCCCGCAATTGGGACAGCGACACTCTTCGTCCCGTTCGGACATGGAACGCAGCAACTCGAATACCTCCTGGCACCGGGGGCACTGGTATTCGTACATCGGCATGGCTGTGCATACCCCCTTTCCGGCGGAAACCTAGCCGGCGGCCGCGGCCTGCTTGGCGGCCTTCTTGGCCTCCTTGGCCAGGCGCTTTTCCCGCTTCTTGAGGTAGCGATCGACCATGGCCTCGAACGCGGCCTTGGGACGTGCCCCGATCAGGGCGTCCACCACCTGCCCGTCATCCAGCAGGACCACCGTGGGTATGCTCCTGATGCCGAACATGGTGGCCACCTGGGGATTCTGGTCGGTGTCGCACTTGGCCACCTTGAGCCGGCCGTCATAGTCTTCCGCCAGTTGCTCCACTACCGGAGCCACCATTCGGCAGGGGGCGCACCAGGGGGCCCAGAAGTCGATAAGCACGGGGGTGCTGGATTCTTCCACTTCCTCGGTGAAGTTGGCGTCGGTGATGTGAATCGGTTTTTTCATTGCCTTTCCTCCTTGGTAAATGTTCTCTCCTGGAACCGGTTGTCAAGTTCCTGCTGTCTGGTTTGTTCCATTGACAGCCCCCGGGGGATCTTGTATTGTTTTTTTCACCGATATGTCGTTTGATAACAAGATATACAGGCCGGTACTCCTGGAAGGCGTCCTCGACTCGTTATCGAGCAACGTGCCGGTGGCACTTGTCGGCATGCGAGGGGTGGGCAAGACCCATCTTGCCCGCGAGGTGGCCGCCAGATTCCAGGGCAGACACGGAAGGACCTCCGTGTTTTGGATGGATCTGGAGGATCCGCGCCTTCTTCCCGGCCCTACCCGGGAGACTGCCAGCGTTTTCCTCCGGTCGATGAGACGGGATCCGTCCCTGGTGGTGCTCGACGAAGTGGCCCACCTCGAGGGCTGGCAGCAGTGGTGCCGGGAGACATGTGAAAAAACAAAGGCTCCTGTCCTGGTTACGCTATCGGCAAACACCCGACTGGTGGGCGGCCAACTGGAGTTCGCTGGAGTCCGGGTCTTCCGGTTGTTCCCACTGGCGCTACGCGAACAACTGGAAATAATAAACGATATATCGGTTGATACCGATGCTGCCAGGCGCTGGTTGAATCGAGGAGGACTACCCGCAGTCGCCTATTCTCCGGACCACAATCGATCCTGCTTCGATCTGCTGTACGACATACTCTTTCGTGACATCGCTCTTGCCAGGGAAATAAGAGATGTTGCCAAATTAATCGATATGTCGATTTATCTGGTGGAATCGTCGGGATCGCCGGTAAGCCTCACCGCCATGAGGAAGCACGGCATGGGATCGATAGACAAGACGAGATCCTTCCTGGCCGCGATTGAGCATACCGGGTTGATATCCATGGTGGACAGGGTGGAGGATCTGGGCCGGGATCGCCACCAGGCCGGCCGCCTGGTGTTCTCGGGCGACCTGGGCATGGTGGCCGCGCTGTCACGCGGTCCAATCTCGACGCGGCGCCTGGGACTCACCGCGGTGTTCGGGGAGCTGGAGCGCCTGGGGACGGAGGTGGCGGCCTGGAAGCACGGGGGAACAACGGGTCTGTGCCAGGTGGATGGCGGCCGGGTGGACCTGTTGGTGGACGTGGCCAGGGAAGGCAGCGGCAAGATCTCCTGGCGCAGCCTGTCCACTGCGGCCAGGAACTACGGCGCCGAGCGGGTGCTCGTGCTGGGGCAGGATGAACACGAGTGGGACATGAACGCGCCTGGATGCCGTATTATGGTAAGAAACCTGTGGAATTGGCTATCCGCGCCGACTCTGGATCCTCACCCCGCCGGGCTGGCCGCGGCCGGGACGAAAAAGGCACGGCCGGGGGGAGGCGATTCGGCTCCGGGCCGGAAAAAAGGAACCTCCGTCCCCGGGGTTGTTGCCGAAGAGGAGAGGGAAGATTCCGGTGAAGAAGGCGGCCTGCCTCCCTACCTGCTCTGAACCGGGAACGGCTCAGAGATCGACGGGCCGGCCCGGTTCGGCGACGATGACCGCGTCGGCTGAAAAGACGTGCCCGTCCGGCACCCTCACCCGGGAGCCGGCCGCGGCGCGAATGACGACTTTCGACCCTCGTGCCACCCGCACGCCCTTGCCCAGTTGCACCCGGCTGGCGTCCTCGGGTTGACGCCGTATGCTGCGGTCGGCGGCAATTTCGAGTCGACCCCAGGGCAGTTCGGAAAAGATCAGCAGCGAGGCTCCCGGCTCGAGTACCAGCCCGCCGGCGGACAGCGGCGGCTGTCCCCCGCCGCCGGCGCACAGGTACAGCCGGCTGCCCTGTTCTAGCCGCCAGCCCGGACCCACCCCCAGGTTGACCAGCTCGGCGCTGCCGGCGCAGCCGGGGTGGAGATCGACCAGCGCCGAATCGTGTACCCGTGCTCCGGCCTCGCCCAGGCGCCGGGCTCCCTGCCGGCTCAGGGCCCGGGTGGTGGTCTGGACCGAGTCGGGACCGGTGATGTTCTTGGTGGGCATGAACAGCTCGGCCCGGTCGATCTCGTAGGCACGCACCCGCTCGGGCGGCAGCCGGCGGGTCAGGTGCTGGTTGAGCATCTCCAGCGAGCTGCCGGCCACGGGGCCGATCAACGACGGCACCATCTTGCCGGTGTAGAGGGTGGGTTCGATATCGGCGGATATGGCCGACAGGGCCACCAGGTTGGTGTTGGCGTTGCCCGCCTCGTGCAGCAGCCGCCGGCCGTCGGGCTGGCGCAGGGCACACAGTCCCTCGTCGAGGACGTTGTACTCGATGACCTCCACGCGGCCGCTGTCGGCCCGGAGCATGAGCACGCCCACCTTCTCCTCGGGCCTTTCCTTGCGAACCGCGCTCAGGGTGAACAGGGCCTGCTCGTTGACGTGAAAACCCAGGCGAACTTCCTGCAGGGGCCGGGCAGCGGCGTTGTCGACGTTGTGCATCACCAGTTGCTCGACGCCGAGTTCGGCCAGCCGCTCCGCCAGGCAAGGTCCGTCGCCCGCCGTATCGAGCAGGGCCCGGAACACCCCTCCGTGACCGTCTCCGGTGGTGCTGATGTTGCCCTGCCGGTCGGTGACGATGAGATCGCCGTTTTCGTCCAGGCGCGGGATGTCGTGCTGGCGGAAGGCCACCAGCTGCCCGGGCGGCAGTCCCCAGAGGTTGACCCGGGAGAAGAACTCGACGGTTTGCCGGTGGGTGGCGCTGCTGGTGAGGAACATGATGACCGGCAGGCGGCCGCAGGCCAGCCCGGCGGCCAGGGCGTGGCCGATGGTGAGTTCGTAGAAACTCAGCCCCGCCACCGGCGATATGGGAAAGACCCCCTTGGGCAGGTCGGCGGAGAGTTCCAGCCCGCGCAGGCGTTCGTTGGGTGCGTCGAGCGCCCCGGCCAGCCGTGCCAGGCCGGAGAAGAAGCGGGTCCCCGCCCCGCCGGCAAAGGCGATCGTGGCCCAGCGTCCCTGCTCCAACGAACGCCGGCCCGCCTCCCGGTCCCGTTGCCGGCGAAGTTGCTGCTGCTGCAGGGTTACCATGTCGACCGGCGCGACGTCGTCTGCGCCCAGCCGGCCGGAAACGGGTTGACGCAGGGCCCGGCGGTGTCGTTGCAGGTGCCGGTAGTCGAGAGAACGGCAGTGGGAAAGAAACCGGGCCGCGCTGTCCGCGGAGGCGTCCGGCAGGTACCTGGCAAAGACGCCCAGCAGATCGTGCGCCGCCAGTTGCTCGAACACGGTGCCCAGGCCCGGTTCCCGCTCCAGGGCGGTGGCCAGTCCGGGACATGTCGCCAGTGCCTGGTTCTTGTCCATGCCCGAGGTCTAGCACAGCGTCGGCTTGACCTGCAATGCCCACCCGGCACACCGGCGCTTGCCGTAATAACGGTGGTCATATATGTTGCCCGGGTGCACGAGCGACGGACAACCGGGAGCACGACCCTGACCCGCGGGCGCCTGGCGGCGGTACTGAGCCTGCTGCTGCTTCTGCTGCTGGCCTGCATGGTGGCCGGGGTGTTGCTGGGTCCGGGAGGCACCGATCTGGGACGGCTACTGCCCCTGGACGTCGACCGCAATCCCCAGGCGGCCACCCTGTTGCTGGTGCGCCTGCCCCGGGTGCTGCTGGCGGCGCTGGTGGGCATGGCGCTGGCCGCGGTGGGAGTGGCCTACCAGGCGCTGCTGCGCAACCCGCTGGCCGATCCCTTCATAATGGGCGTCTCGGGCGGCGCCGCCCTGGGTGGCACCCTGGCGCTGGTGGTGGGGGGTGCGGGCCTGGGATTGTTCTGGCAGGCGCCGGCGGCCTTCCTGGGCGCGGCCCTGGCCACCTGGCTGGTGTACCGCACCGGGCGGGTGGCCGGGCGGGTGGACACCGTCACCGTGCTGCTGGTGGGAGTGGTCTTCAATGCCTTCGCCTCGGCGGTGATCATGTTCATCAAGACGGTGGTCACCGCCAGCAAGACCCAGGAGATCCTGCTGTGGCTGATGGGCAGCCTGGGTTACCAGAGCTATTCCACCCTGTCCGTCCTGGCGGCGGGAACGGCCCTGGGCTACCTGGCCCTGCAGATGGCCGCCGGTTCCATGAACGCGTTGGCGCTGGGCGAGGCCGGGGCGGCCCACCTGGGAGTGGACGTGGAGCGCGCCAAGGCGCGCATCTTCGTGGCCGCCTCGCTGCTGGTGGGCCTGGCGGTGTCGGTATCCGGCCTGGTGGGATTCGTGGGCCTGATGGTGCCGCACCTGGTGCGGCTGGTGCTGGGACCCGATCACCGCCTGCTGCTGCCGGCCGCCACCCTGGCCGGCGGCGCCTTCCTGGTGCTGGCCGACCTGGCCGCGCGCCTGCTGTTTCTGCCGCTGGCCACCGAGCCCCCGGTGGGGGTGGTGACCGCCTTCCTGGGGGGCCCCTTTTTCCTGCTGCTGCTGCGCAGCCGCCACCGGCGGGCCTTCACCTGAACCCGGCTCGACACGCCTAGACCAGCCCGTAGCGCTCCAGCACCCGCAGGCAGTCGGTCATGCCCAGCTGCATCAGCTCCCGGGCCCGCTCGCCGGAGACGATCAGGTACGAGCCCACGCTGCCCAGGTCCCGCGAAGGGTAGATGCCGATGACCTGCACCGGCCGGTAGGGCTTGTGCTGGAAGTTGGCGGGATCGAAGCCGGAGGCGGCCAGGCGCTCGATCTCCTGGTTGGTGTTTTCTATCTGCTGGCGATCGGCGGCTATCGACGAGGAGATGATGATCTCCAGCACCCGGTCGGCCATCTGGAACAAGTTGCGCGGCGGCTGCAGCCGCGGCCGCCGCGGGGCCAGGAAGACGGCGAAGATGCGCTCGGCGCCGGCCTTGACCAGGGGCTTGAGCGGTCGCAGCAGCGAGAAGGCACCGTCGATGTACCAGTACTTGCCCAGCCGTACCGGGGGAAACAGGATGGGGATGGCCGAAGAGGCCAGCACGTGGCGGTAGGTGATCTGCGAGTTGGTGAAGATCTCGTTGGTGCGCAGGGTGATGTTGGTGGCCGAGATGAAGATGCGCATGGAAGAGCTGGCCAGGCGGGACCAGTGTACCTGGTCACGCAGGCGCCGGTGCAGGCCGTGGTTTTTCATGACCGAGGTCCAGCCCAGCAGCTTCCACAGGTCGAGGCGGGGGCGGTAGACCTGCAGGGTGGAAAGCCCCTGCCACACCCGGGCCAGCTCCTCGATCTGCCCGGTGGCAGCCAGCACGGCGTTGATGGCGCCGATGGAGACACCGCCCACCAGTCCCAGCGGCGGACCGCGCTCCAGCAGGGCCTTGAGCACCCCCACCTCGTAGGCCCCGCGGGCTCCTCCGCCGGAGAGAAAGACGGCGTTCATGCCCAGAAAATAGCAGATTCACCGGCCCCCGGCAAAAAACAGACTGCCCCTGCCCGCGCCGGGATGCAGCCCGTGGTGCGAAACCACCCCGGTGTCTTGCAACCGCCGCTGCCGGTGTTATCCTGCTGCCCGTGACGAGGCCAGGAGCGAAAACCGCGCTGCGCATCGGCGGGCTGGACTTTTCCTACCGGCCCGGCGAGCCGGTACTGGCCGGGGTGGATCTCGAGGTGGAGGCGGGCCAGTTCTTTGGCCTGCTGGGTCCCAACGGGGCGGGCAAGAGCACCTTGTTGCAGATCGTGGCCGGGGCCCTGGCCGCCCCGGCGGGCAGGCTGGAGCTGTTCGGTGTCGACGCCGCCTCGCTGAGCCGGCGGCAGCGGGCCCGCCTGCTGGCGGTGGTTCCCCAGCGTTTCGACCTGGCCTTTCCCTTCACCGTCGAGCAGGTGGTGTTGCTGGGGCGGGTCCCTCATCACCGCTTGCTGCAGCTGGACGGCTCGGCCGATCGGCAACTGGCCCGCCGGTGCATGCGGGCCACCGGGGTGGAGCACCTGGCCGGGCGGCTGCTGAGCGAGCTGTCCGGGGGGGAGTACAAGCGGGTGGTGGTGGCCAAGGCCCTGGCCCAGCAGCCCCGCCTGTTGCTGCTGGACGAGCCGGAGGCGCACCTGGACATTCGCCACCAGGTGGAGCTGCTCGGGCGCATCGACGAGATCCGCCGCTCCACCGGCTTGACGGTGCTGGCGGCCATGCACGATCTGAACCTGGCCGCGGCCTACTGCCAGCGGGTGGCCCTGCTCAAGCAGGGCCGGCTGCTGCGGGCGGGAACCATCGAACAGGTGATGACCTGGCGCCACCTCAGCGAGACCTACGACACCGACATCTACGTGGGGATAAACGACGTCACCGGCCACCGCATCTTCACTCCCATGGCCGGCGCCGGGCAGGATGCCGGCCGGGGAATGGATCCGGGCTGATTCCTACAGTACCGAGCGAATGGTCTGCCGCAGGGTGTAACGGGGCCGGTAGCCCAGCACCCGGCGGGCCAGGGAACCGTCCACCATGCACTGGAACTGCAGGTGCACCAGCTCCCCGGGGGGGAACTTGCCGATACCCATGTTCCACAGCCGGCGCACCAGGGCCTTGGCCAGCGGTTGCAGCACCGGTACCGGGCGCCGTCCCAGTTCCTTGAGCACGGCCGACAGCGGCACCTCGCCGGGCCCGTCAATGTTGAAGATGCCGCGGATGCCCGGCTCCAGTGCCAGCAAGATGGACTGGATGAGATCCTCCTCGTGCACCAGCTGGATCATGGGATCGAACCCCAGCAGGGTCAGCGGGTGCTGCAGGCGCAGGTAATTGGTGGGGGCGTTGCGGACGTGGGGACCGACCACGTGTGCCGGGCGCAGGATGACGGTCTCGATCTGGGGATGCTTCCAGAAGAAGCTCTGGGCGTACATGTCCCACTCGATAAGCGCCTGCAGCTCCGGGTAGTCGGCCACCCCGGCCAGGGGAGTGTCCTCGGTGAGGAAGTTCGAGTGTGTCGGTCCCGGTCCGTACACCGCCGCCGTGGAAACCAGCACCACCTTGGGCACCCCGTGGCGGCGGCAGTACTCGAGCAGCTTGATGGTGCCGGCCACGTTCATCTCGCGGTACAATGGCCGGCCCGGCTGCGGCCGGTGCACCAGGCCCAGGTGTACCAGGGCCCGGACCCGGTGGTGGCGGAAGATATTCTCGGCCCGGCGCCGGCGGGCGTCGACCTGGTAGTGCACCACGTCCTTGGGCTTGCCCTTGAAGGGGCGCTTGTCTATGCCCACCAGGGGAACGTCGCTGTGCAGCCGCCGCGCCAGCAGGCGGCCGAAGTTGCCGGAGATGCCGGCGATGACGATGGGGCGCTGCTCCGCCGCCCGGCTCGACCTGCTGCTGGTGGTTTTTTTCCTGGGGCTCACGTCGGTTGCCTACCAGAAGATGCCCCGGCGTACCTTGAGGCCGTCGCGGAGCATGCGCTGGATGGTGCGTCGCACCCTCTTGACCTTGGGCATCATGACCTCGTCTTCCTCGTCCGGATCGCCGCGGAAGCTCATGGGCCTGCCGAAGTAGATCCTGATCTTCACCGGCAGGGGCAGGATGCCCAGGGGGCCCAGCCAGGGAAAGAAGGGGGTGACCGGGAAGGCCGGCATGCTCAGCAGGCGAGCCAGCGGCTTGAAGTCGAGCAGCGAGGGAATCTGCTCCTCGGCGCCCACCACCGCCACCGGCACGATGGGCGCGCCGGTCATCAGTGCCAGGCGCATGAAGCCCAGGCCGAACTCCTGCAGCTGGTAGCGCCTGGAAAAGGTCTTCGATATGCCGCGCACCCCCTCGGGGAAGGCCAGGATGATCTCCTCGCGATCGAGCAGTTGCCGGCAGTTTTCCCGGGTGCCGACGATCTGGCCGGTGCGGGGGAAGAAGTACGATACCAGCGGCAGGGTGGGCACCCAGGTCTCCACCATGGAGCGCACCATGCGCGGCGGCTCGGCCTCCAGCAGCATGCTCAGCACGATCAGCGCCCCGTCGATGGGGATCTGCCCGGAGTGGTTGGCGATCAGCAGCACCCGCCCGGCGGGCACGTTGCGGATGCCCACCGTCTCCACCCGGAAGTACTTGCGGTAGAGCAGCGCACCCAGGGGCAGGGCGTACTTGAGGTAGCGCGGGTCGAACCCCCAGGGATCGACGCCGAACTCGTTCAGGCGCGTGTCCAGCGCCTCGACCCGGGCCTGCAGCCGGGGATCGATCAGCCGCTCGGCCCAGCGCGACAGTTTCTCCAGCTTGAGCATGGCTGCCTTGTCGTTCATCCGTCGGGGCGTCATTAGCACATTCGCGGGTGGGTGTACAGGATTGACGGGAGCTGTTGTCGCCACCGCCCGGAAGGGGTATACAGGAGGACACGGAGGAAGCCGTGGACGAAAGCCTGGTCAAGGCCCTGGAGCTGCACCAGCAGGTGCCGGTGATCGACACCCACACCCACTTCCTGCTGGCCGGCTATTTCCTGCGCAAGCGCTTCGAGCGCCGCCACCGGCCACCGCGCCTGTGGAACCCCCTGCGCAACACCGTGGACCTGCCGCGCCTGCGGGAAGGGCGGATAACCTGCGCGGTGTTCACCGCCTACGTACCGCCGCCGCCGCTGCGGCTGGGGGCCTGGCCGGCGCTGCTGCGCATGCTCGATTTCCTGCAGCAAACGGTGCGCCGCAACCCGGACGACCTGGTCTTCGTGCACAACGCCCGCGGCATCCGCCTGGCCCACGAGCAGGGCAAGCTGGCGGCCATGCCCGGGGTGGAGGGAGGGCACGTCATCGGCCGGCGCCTGGAACGCCTGACGGTGCTGCGCGAGCGCGGGGTACGCCTGCTCACCCTGACCCACTTCATCGCCAACCGCATCTGCGACGGACACCTGGGGCCGGCCGTGCACGGCGGGTTGAGCGATTTCGGCCGCCAGGTGCTGCAGGCCTGCCGGCACCTGGGCATCGTGGTGGACCTGGCGCATGCCTCGCGGCGGGCCTTCTTCCAGGCCCTGGAGGAACTGGAGCGGCCGCCGGTGGTCACCCATGCCTGCCTGCGCGAGCACGGTCGCTCGCAGCGCTACCTGGAAGACGACCAGGTCAAGCAGCTGGCCGCGGCCGGCGGACTGCTGGGAGTGATCATGTGTCCCTGGTACCAGCAGCGCTGGGGAGTGCTGGGCAGCCTGGAGCGTGCCGCCGACGTCTACTGCCGGCTGGCCGAGCTGGTGGGCGCCGAGCACCTGATCATCGGCACCGACATGGACGGTTGCACCTGGCTGCCGCGCGGCATGCGCGACGCCGCCGACCTGCCCCGGTTGACGGCCAAGCTGCTGGAGCGGGGCTTCACCACCCGGGAGCTAAAGGGTATCCTGGGCAACAACTTCCTGCGCCTGCTGGCCGCCTGGGAGTGAGCGTCCGGCCTTCCCCGTCCCGGCCGTCATCGCCGGCGGTCAGGCCGGCCGGGTTGGTTGCTCAGGGCCGGGTGTCGGTGGCGATGCGCAGCCGCTCGGCCAGGTCGAGCAGGGCCCGGGCACCGGCCCGGTCGGGTCCGCCGGGTCGCCCGGGGTCCAGCAGTCCCTGCACCAACCCCTCGAGCCGCTCCCCCAGCAGTACCTGCAGCCGGTGGCTGTCGGGATCGATGTCCAGCTCGTCCAGCCGCTCGAGCAGCCCCGCCAGCCGCTCGGCCGCGGCGGCGCCGGGGTGTTCCAGCAACTGCTCCAACATGCGGCGCAGGTGGTTGCCGGCCAGGTGAGCCAGGCCGGTGCCGTCGAGCTCGACACCCAGTTCGCTCAGGAGCCGGTACAGCTTCCGGGCCGCGGAGAGATCGCCGCTTTCCAGGTCGCGTTCGAGCAGTCTGCCGAATTCCCGCTCGCCGGCCCCCTGCAATGCCAGCAGCAGCGGCCGGGGCAGGCGCACGCCGATCCCGGCCAGTCCCTCGAACAGGGGGCCGTGATCGACCAGCAGGCGCTCGCAGCCATCGTCCACCTTCCGGCTCAGCGGCTGCAACAAGTACTCCAGCAGGCGGTTACGAGTGGCAAAGGGCAGCTCGGCCAGGGAAAAGAGCCGGGGGAAATCACCTGCCAGGCGCTCGGCGAGTCCCGCCAGTCCCCTGCTCTCGAGAGCTGCCAGCACTTCGTCCGGGGCGGGCAAGACCTGGGAGGGCCGGGCCGCGCGCACCAGGGCAACCAGGTCTGCGCTCTGGCCGGCCAGGGTTACCACGTCGAACAGCCCGCCCTCGCGGGTACGTTCGGCCTCGACCGTCAGCCGGCAGGTGCAGCAACGGTAGCCGCTGGCGTCGTCCTGCCCGCGCCGGTGCACCTGCAGGCGGTAGCGGCCGAGACGCACCCGGCCGACCTCTCCACCTAGCAGCAGCTCCAACGCCGCCACGGCCGCGGCCTTTTCCGGCGGCAGGCTTTCCGCCTCCACTCGCCGGCGCAGGATGTCCGTGCCGCTGCCCTCGCGGGGCAGGTTGCTGCGGGCCCGGCCGAGCCAGTGGCGCATCCGTTCGTCCAGCGGCCGGCCCGCCACCAGCCGGGCCAGTTCGGCGGCCCGGTGGGCGTAGCGCAGGTTCTGCACCGCCTCCAGGCCGGCCAGGTCGGCGAAGAACCAGCCGCAGGAGGTGTACATGAACATGGCGTGGCGCTGCATTTCCAGGAGGCGGAAGGCCAGGGCCCGGCGCTCGTCCGTCCGCGGTTCGAGCAGGTGCTGCTCCAGGAACGAGGCCACCGCTCCCAGCGGCCGGCCCAGCAGCACCCGGATGTAATCGTCGCGGGCCGCCCAGGGATCGCGCAGCAGATCGCGGGCCTCTCGTTCGTAGAGAGGATCTATCTCCCGGCGCAGGGCATCGAAAGCCTGCCGCAGCGGCCGGCGCCAGGCCTGGTTCCAGCCCGGCTGGCCCCCGTCGGCACAGCCGCAGTCGAGCTGCCAGCGGTCGACACCGTGAGCGCAGCTCCAGGAGGTGCCCTGGCCGTCGCGCCCGGGCTTGAGCCTGACCTCGTGCCCGGGGGGGTGATCGTCGAGGTAGGCGGCCGGGTTGGTCAGCACCAGGCCCCGGGCCGGGGCCTCGCGCCTGGCCAGGTGGGCCAGGCACATGTCGGCCAGCTTCTCGTGGTGACCGTAGCTTTCGCCGTCGGAG